>NZ_AMPR02000301.1:0-28121 GCF_000307735.3 Cupriavidus sp. HPC(L)
TACGACATATTGACTCCGGGTTCTGGTTGGCTCGGATGTGGGTGGACCGGGCGGTTTGGCCGCGGATGGGTTCGGTGCATTGGCGGCGTTGGCTGCGTGCAGCGCGCTGGCGGCGTCGGTTGCGTTGGCTGCGTTGGCTACTTCGGTTGCGTTTGTTGCGCGGGCTGGACCGCCTCGATGGCGCCGGCGCTCAGCCGAGCGCCCGTCCGATCAGGAAGCGCTTGAGCAGCGCCTGGCCGCCCACCGCCCGCATGCCGGTATTGCGCACCATCCGCGCCAGCCCGCCCTGCAACGAAAACAGCCGATGCAGGCCGTCGGTGGCCGCCGTCAGCGACAGCAGGTCGGTGGCGCGCGCGCGCTCGTAGCGGCGCAGCAGACGCAGATCGCCTTCGTCGCGGAACGACTCTTTGGCGGCCATCACGCGGCCAAGTTCCGCGACATCGCGCAAGCCGAGATTCATGCCCTGCCCGGCCAGCGGGTGCACGACGTGGGCGGCGTCGCCGACCAGCACGACATGCGGCTGCACCACGCACTCGGCATGCTGCAGCACCAGCGGGAAGGCCTGCGCCGGCGTCACGCAACGCAGCGCGCCGAACTGGCGGCCGACCGCGCCGCTGGCCGCGTCCATCGCCGCCTGCGCCAGCTGCTCAGGCGTCAGCGCGGTCAATTCGCGCGCATGGGCCTCGTCGGCCGACCACACCATCGACAGGTAATTGCCGGGCAGCGGCAGCATCGCCAGGATTTCGCAGTTGCACGATTCCTCGTCGGCCAGCAGCTTCGGCGGCGCGCCGAGGAACCACTGCCACGCGGTGGCGTGATGCGGCAGCTCGCAGGCGAAGTTCGCGACCACGCCCGACTGCCGGTAACGCCGCGTGCTGACGCCGATATGGCACTGAGTACGGACCCACGAGCGCGCGCCATCGGCCCCGACCACGCAGTTGGCACGGACCCGCGCGCCGTCTTCCAGCGTCAGCGTGACACCCAGTTCGTCGCGCTCGAAGCCGGTGGCGGCCTGCTGATACCAATGGACCTGATGCTGGAAGCGCAGCGCGGTGTCGAGCACGCGCTCGACATGACTCGATTCGATGATCCACGCCAACTCCGGCACCGCGGCCGCGTAGGCCGAGAAATGCAGATCGCCGGTCAGGCCGGCGTCGTCCCGCGCCGCGGTATCGTCGCCGAACACCCGCATGTCGCGCACCGGCTGCATCCGTGCCGGGTCCAGCGCCTCCCAGATTCGCAGCCGGCTCAGCAGCGCCTGCGAGCTGGCCGAGAACGCGTAGACGCGGCTGTCCCACTGGCCCTCACCGGGCACCGGCCCTGGCGTCGCGCCGTTTCCAGGCCGCGGCGCGATCAGCGCGACCTGCATGCCCTGCTGCGCCAGCAGCAACGCGCAAGTCTTGCCGACGATGCCGCCGCCGACCACGGCAATCTGGAAATGGGAAAAAGAGGTCCGCGTGGACGCGCTGGCTCTGGTCATGGGGCGATTATAGCCAGCGGCATTGATGGGTCACTCGGCACTCACCCGGCATGCCGGCGCGCCCCCTGGTACGCGCCGCGCGGACGGGCGGGCTTACGGACGGCCATCCGCTAGAATACCGGCTTTGCTATCGCTTACCGCCCGGAACACCATGAGCCTCAAATGCGGCATCGTCGGCCTGCCCAACGTCGGCAAGTCCACGCTGTTCAACGCCCTGACCAAGGCCGGCATCGCCGCCGAAAACTATCCGTTCTGCACCATCGAGCCCAATGTCGGCGTGGTGGAAGTGCCGGATCCGAGGCTTAAGGCCCTCGCCGAAATCGTCAAGCCCGAGCGCGTGGTGCCGGCGACGGTCGAATTCGTCGACATCGCCGGTCTGGTGGCGGGCGCGTCCAAGGGCGAAGGCCTGGGCAACCAGTTCCTGGCCAATATCCGCGAGACCGACGCCATCACGCACGTAGTGCGCTGCTTCGAGGATCCGAACGTGATCCACGTCGCCGGCAAGGTCGATCCGCTGTCCGATATCGAAGTCATCAATACCGAACTGGCGCTGGCAGACCTTGCCACCGTCGAAAAGGCGCTGGCCCGCTACGTCAAGCCGGCCCGCGCCGGGGACAAGGAAGCGCAGCGGCTGGTCGCCGTGCTCGAGAAGGCCCAGGCCGTGCTCGACCAGGCCAAGGCCGTGCGCACGCTGGACCTGGCGCCCGAAGAATGGGACGCGCTGCGCCCGTTCTGCCTGATCACCGCCAAGCCGACGATGTACGTCGCCAACGTGCGCGAGGACGGTTTCGAGAACAATCCGCATCTGGACGCGGTGCGCAAGTACGCCGAAACGACCAAGTCACCGGTCGTCGCCGTCTGCGCCGCGATCGAGGCCGAAATTGCCGACCTCGAGGACGAGGACAAGGCCGTGTTCCTGGCCGACCTCGGCATGGAAGAACCGGGCCTGGACCGCGTGATCCGCGCCGGCTTCAAGCTGCTGGGCCTGCAGACCTACTTCACCGCCGGCGTCAAGGAAGTGCGCGCCTGGACCATCCACGTCGGCGACACGGCTCCCAAGGCGGCCGGCGTGATCCACACCGACTTCGAACGCGGCTTCATCCGCGCGCAAACCATCGCCTTCGAGGACTTCATCGCCTTCAAGGGCGAACAAGGCGCCAAGGAAGCGGGCAAGATGCGAGCCGAAGGGAAGGAGTATGTGGTCAAGGATGGGGATGTGATGAACTTCCTGTTCAACGTCTGATCTTCCGAAGTCGTTCTGCGTTTGCTCCAGGGGGCTGCGCCTGATGGATTCACCACGGTTCCATCAGCCAGCCCCTTTCGTTGACGGCCAGCCGGTCCGTCAGCCCCAGGTTGTCCATGAACCCATCGTCATGCGACACCACCAGCAGCGCGCCGCGATAGCTGCGCAGCATGGCCTCCAGCGCCTGGATCGATGGAAGGTCGAGGTGATTGCTCGGTTCATCGAGCAATAGCAGTTGCGGGGGCGCGTCGGCATAGAGCAGGCAGGCCAGTGCCGCCTTCAGCCGCTCCCCGCCGCTCAGGGATTCCGTCGGTGCGGCAATCTTCTGTGCGTCAAGACCGAGATGCGCGAGCCGCATGCGCAGATCTCCTTCGCTGGCGCGGCGATTGACCGCCATCAGCTGCTGCAGCACCGACTGCTCGGGATGCAGGTTGGCCAACCGCTGGTCGAGATAGGCGCTCTCCCGGGTCACCCTGAAGGTCCCGGCCAACGGGGCGAGATGGCCGGCAATGACCTTTAGCAACGTCGATTTGCCACAACCGTTGGGGCCGACCACGCCGACGCGCTGCTGCCCCGTCAGGACCAGACTGATCCGGCGCGCGGCTTCCGATACGAACGGCAGTTCCACCGCATCAAGTTCCGCCACGCGCCGCTGCGCTGCCTGCAGGACGGGCAGCGAATGCAGGCTGATTGCCGCTTCGCTTTCGAGTTCCTGCGCGGCTTCCCGAATGCGCTCGGTGAGCTGCTGCAGCGTGTCGACCTGCTGTTGGCGCCATTTGCCAGCGGAACTCTCGCTGCGCTCCTTCTGGCGACCAAGCAGGATCTTCGCCTGATTCGCTTCCTTGCCGCGCCGGTCCCCGCGTGCCTGCCTTCGCTGTTGCCGCTCGCGTTGCTCGCGTAGCGCAAGTTCTTCCCGCTGGCGGTCGAGCTTGCGCCGTTCCAGCTGTTGCGCGGCGTTCAGCCGCTCCTGCGCCTTCGTCTCGGCATAGAACGAATAATTGCCGCCGTAGCTGTGCAGCCCGAGCGACGACAGCTCGACGATCCGCTCCATCGCTTCGAGCAGTTGGCGATCATGGCTGACGATCAATAGCCCGCGCGGCCAGAGCCGCAATTGTTCGATCAGCGCTTGCCGATTCGGACGATCCAGATGGTTGCTGGGCTCGTCGAGGATCAGGAAGTCAGCGTCCGACAGCATGGCGCCCAGCAAGGCCACGCGCATCCCTTCGCCCCCGCTGAGACTGCCCGCTGGCGTAGTGGCATCGAGATGACCCAGGCCATGGCGTTCCAGTTCATGCCGCAAACGCTCGCGGATATCCCAACGCTCGCCAACCGCATCGAAGTCTTCCGGCGCACTGCTGCCCGCCTCGATGCGCAGCAGCGCCTCGAGCGTGTGTTGTACGCCGGCTAGACTGGCTACCGTGGCATCGGCCGAAGGGGACACCTGCTGGGCGAGGTAGTACACGCTGCCGGAGCGCACGCAACGTCCGCCGGTCGGCTCCAACTGCCCGGCTAGCAGGCGCGCGAGCACGCTCTTGCCCACGCCATTGCGCCCGACGAGGCCGGTGGGCCGATCGTCGAAGGTTTCGCTCAGTTGGGAAAAAAGCGTCCTGCCATCCGGCAGGGCGTAGGACACGCTTTCGAGCGCGAGATAGGGATTCATCATGCTTCAATTCCAGGGATGCCAAGCACTCCCCCTGCTGCAGGGGCTGGTGGAGACTGGCCGTCATATCGACGGCGGCATCAATGGCGCATGGGACGAATACCTCGGTGGGGATTAACGAAGGTCGAAGTATAGCGGGCAGACGAAATTGACGGGTTGGCGGCCATCATGCGGCCGACTTCAACCGCCGCACGTGCAGTCCATCGCGCCGCTGATCGACCTGCCACAGGTCATACGCGGCCTGATGCGCCAACCACGATTCCGCGCTCTTGCCGAAGGCCATTTCAAGCCGTACCGCCATTTCAGGCGTGATGGAAGCACGGCCGTTGACGATCTCGGACAGCGTTTTCCGCGACACGTCCAAGGCAGCGGCCGCCTCGGTGATGGTCAGCTTCAGCGGCTCCAGCCAGAGCTCATGCAGGATCTCGCCAGGGTGCGGGGGGTTATGCATGCGCATGGTCGTCTTCCTTGGGGATACGAGCGTTTTGAAGCGGAGGAGATTGCCGCAACTCGCAGCGTATCTCTTCCAAAAAGCGCCCTTCAAACCCTCACCACCACCTTCCCAAACTGCTCGTTCGACTCCAGAAACCGATGCGCCTCGACGATCTGGTCGAACGCAAAGGTCCGGGCGATGGTCGGCCGCAGTTTCCCCTCGTCGAGTCCGCGCACGATGAACGCCTTTGCATCCGCCAGCCGCGCCGGATCGCCGATGGTCTCGTGCACCAGATACCCCCGCAGCGTCAGCGATTTGCTCAAGACCGTGAACAGCGGAAACGGCGTGGGCGACGGGCTCAGGCCGCCGTATTCGATCAGCATGCCGCCGCGTGACATCGCTGCCGTCAGCGGTTCGAAGATCGGGCCGCCGATCGC
This sequence comes from Cupriavidus sp. HPC(L), assembly GCF_000307735.3. Classification (NCBI taxonomy): domain Bacteria; kingdom Pseudomonadati; phylum Pseudomonadota; class Betaproteobacteria; order Burkholderiales; family Burkholderiaceae; genus Cupriavidus; species Cupriavidus sp. HPC(L). The sequence continues at coordinate 5,254 of NZ_AMPR02000301.1, forward strand.
GTCGAGCACGACGCGCACGCCGTGCTCGCCCGCTATCTCCTTCAGCCGTGCCTCGAGGTCTTCCTCGCCCGAGGCCACGACATGCCGCGCACCGGCGTCGAGCAAGGCCGCCCGCTTCGCCGACGATCGCGTGATCGCGATGGGAATGGCGCCAACCATATTGGCAATCTGGATCGCTGCGAGGCCGACGCTGCTGGATGCCGCGGTGATCGCCACGACGTCGCCCTTGCCGAGTCCGGCGACATCGATTAACGCGCCATACGCGGTCAGGTATGGCATCCACAGCGCGGCGGCGCCTTCCCAGCTCAACGACGGCGGATGCTTGACGACCAGCGCGGCCGGCATGCGGATCCATTCGCCATAGGTCGGCCATTGCACCATCGATTTCGGCGGCACCACGCTGACCGCGTCGCCCGGTGCAAGACCGTCCACGCCCGGACCCACGGATTCGATCGCGCCCGCCGCTTCCAGGCCGAGGCCGGACGGGAAAGTCGGCGTCTCGATATAGCGGCCGGTCCGCAGCAACGCCTCGGCGCGATTCAGACCGAGCGCCTTGACGCGAATCCGCACCTCGCCGGGGCCCGGCTCCGGTACTTCGGCGTGTTCGATGCGCAGGACTTCGGGGCCGCCGATTTGATGGAAACGGACGACGCGAGCGGTTTGCATGGCTGGATTTACTCCAAATTGATTGTGACGAATCCAGTATGATTTCCGGCAGCAAGCCGATAAATCGCCTCTCTGGCACGACGATCGAAACCGATACTTTCGAATCATGGACCGCCTGACCAGCATGGCTGTGTTCGTCAAAGCCGTCGATCTGGGCTCGTTTGCCGCCGCCGCGGACGCGCTGGGCATCACGGGGCCGATGGTCGGCAAGCACGTCCGCTTCCTCGAAGAGCGCCTCGGCACGCGGCTGCTGAACCGCACCACGCGCCGGCAGAGCCTGACCGACTTCGGCCGCGCCTATTACGAACGCTGCCGCCTGATCCTGGCCGAGGCCGAGGCCGCCGATGCCCTCGCGGCCGATCAATTGGCCGAGCCGCGCGGCAAGCTGCGCGTCACGATGCCGGTGCATTTCGGCCGGCATTGCGCGATGCCGATTCTGTTGGCGCTCGCACGCCAATATCCGGCTCTGGAACTGGAACTGTCGTTCAGCGACCGGTTGATCGACCTGGCGGAAGACGGCTACGACCTCGCGATCCGCACCGGAAGCCTGCAGGACCGGGCCGACACCATCGCGCGCCGGATCGCTCGCCAGCGCATGATCGTCTGCGCCTCGTCGGCCTATCTCGATCGCCATGGCGAGCCGCAACAAATCGAAGACCTGCGCCAGCACCATGCGATCGTCTATCGCCGCTCCGGACCGGTGGCGCCATGGTTGTTCCCGCGCGACGATGGGCCGCCGGTGGAATGGCATCCGGCAGGCCGGCTGCAGCTCGACGACCTCGATGCGATTGCCGACGCGGCGACCGCCGGCATGGGGGTCGCATGGCTTCCCTCCTGGCTCGTCAGTGAACGGATCCAAGCCGGTGCACTGGTGCGGCTGTTCCTGGACGAGCCGGCTTTCCTGTACGACGCCTATGCACTTTGGCTGCGCACCCCGCATCTCGCGCGCAAGGTACGGCTCGCCGTCGATGCCCTCGCTGCCGGGCTGCCGAAGCGGATGGAATAGCGTTCAGCGCTCAGGCCTGTACGTCCTTCCCCGCCCGCGGAAACAGCGGCCAGGCCATCGCCGCACAGGCGCCCGCAACCAGCCACACACCGGTCCAGCCGCTGCGTTCGAGCAGCTGCGGGATCGCCGAAGGCGCAACGAAGTAAGCGACAAAGACCAGCGTATTGGCCAACCCCAAGGCGGTACCGGCACGTTCTGCGCCGGCCTGCGTGGCCAGCTCGGTGTACGCGACCCCATGCCACGCGGACACGGCGATGCCTGCCAGCACGACCGCGACCATCGTCAGCGCCGCAGGCACGCGGGTTCCCATCGCCGCGCACAGCGCGAGCGGCACGAACGTCAAGGTCGCGACCATCGTGCAAAGGCGCAGCCAGACACGGCGGTTGCCACGCCGATCGGTATGGCGGCCGCTCCAGATCCGCATCGCCATCGCGCCGACCTGCACCGCGCACAGCGTCGCGGCGATGCCCGACACGCCGACGTGGGCGGCATCGTGCAGGAACACCGAGGCGAAGCTGAGGATCGCAAATTGGGGCGCGCACAGAATGCCGATCGCTGCCGCGATGCGCCAGACGCGTACGCTGCGCAGCGGCCCCGCATCACCGTGTGCATGGCGCCGTACGGCCGCGCGCGCATCGGCATGCGGCGGCTCGTGCAGCCAGCGCCAGGTCAGCCAGACCGATGCCACGCAGAAGGCGGCGAGCACCGCGTACACCCAGCGAAAGCCCGCAGCCACCGCGAGCCATGGCAGCACCAGGGCCCCCAACCCGCCACCAAGCGGCACCGCGGTCTGGCGGATGCTCATCGCCAGGCCGCGCTCGCCCTCGGCGAACCATCGCATCACCGCGCGTCCGCTGGCGCCATTGACGCTGCCGCCCGCCAGCCCCAGCAGCGCCATGCAGGCCATCGCCATCCACAGCGGCGGCACGCGGTCCGCCGTCGGCGCCAGAAACAGCGCCATGATCGCCAGCGTCAGCGCCGTGGCGCCGAGGCCGTACAGCAGCACGCGACGGTCGCCCCAGCGATCGGCCGCCGCGCCCCATGGCAACTCCGACAGCGCGGCGCCGACGCCCAACGCGCCGAGCAGCAAGCCGAGCCCCGCGTTATCGAGGTGGTAAGCGCTGCGCAGCCATACCGCGGTGGCCGGCAACCCGTTGGCGGCGGCGATGAAGCTGGCGTTGGCGGCCACGCCGACGCCCAGCACTTTCCAGCGATGTGAAGCGGCGAAGGTGGCAATCGGTTCGGCACCAGGGCCGGAAAGACGGGCAGGACGGGACAAGCAAGCGGATTCGGCCACAACGGCTCTCCGATCGGGCAGTTGACGGATCGCCAGTATTCCAACGACCATTCATCATGAAAATCGGAAAGTTTTGAACCGATTGTTTTGAATTTCCGGACGATTCTCATGGCACTGAATCTGGACATCGCCGCGCTGCGCAGCCTTGTCGCCGGCGTCGACCTAGGCAGCTTTGCCCGCGCGGCCGATCAGGTCGGCCGCTCGACCTCCGCCGTCAGCGCGCAGATCCACAAGCTCGAGGACATGGTCGGCACACCACTGTTTCGCAAGGCGGGCAGGACGCTGGAACTGACCGAGGCCGGCAATCTGCTGCTCGGCTATGCACGCAGGATGGTCGCGTTGAACGACGAGGCCGCCGCGGCGGTGCGCGGTGTCGATCTGTCCGGCGGTGTGCGATTGGGACTGCAGGAAGAGTTCGGCGAGGCGACGCTGCCCGAGGTGTTGGGCCGGTTTGCGCGCGCGCATCCGAAGGTGCGAGTCGAGGCGATGGTGGCACGCAATCACGATCTGTTCGCCCGCATCCAGGCGCGCACGCTCGATCTGGCGCTGGTGTGGGGCGGTACGAATGGCGCCGCCGCGGCAAGAGCGCCGGGCGCCGATATCACGGTGGTTGGCGAACCGCAGATGTGCTGGGTCGGACCGGCCTCGCTGCCCTGGCGCCTCGATCCCGGGGAACCCGTCCCATTGGCGGTGTTCGATCGGCCCTGCCATTTCCACGACGCCGCCACCACCGCGCTCGATCGCGCCGGCATTCCGTGGCGCGTATCGTTCACCAGTCCAAACCTCGGCGGCCTATGGGCGGCAGCGGCCGCCGGTCTCGGCCTGGTCGTGCGCACGCCTTACGGCTTGCCCGCCTCGCTGCGTCAACTTGGGCCTGCCGATGGGCTGCCGCCTCTGGGCAAGATGCCCCTGATGCTGCTGCGCGCGCCGGGCCCGGCCTCCGAGGTTTCGCAGCGGCTGGCGGACATCATGTTGGAGGCGTTGCGTCCTGTCTGAGCCGCAGACGCGTTGGTTTATCGAGGCAGTTCGGAACGACGATAGGCGATCGCCAGGCCCACGCCCCCGAGCACGGCGACCGACGCCACCACCAACCGCCACGTCACCGCCTCACCCAACAGCAACACCCCACCCGCCGCCGCAATCACCGGCACGCTGAGTTGCACCAGTCCAGCGGTAGTCACCGTCAAACCCCGCAGCGCGACATACCAGATGGCGTAGCCGAGCGCCGAGGCGATCGCGCCGGACAGTACCGCGTACAGCATCCCTTCGGCATCGTGGCTGGCCCAGGGCAGCGCGGCGAGATAGATCGGCAGGCAGCAAACCGAGGCGCGCAGGAAGTTGCCGGCATTGGCGCGCACCGGATCGCGTGCGCCCTTGGCGCGGATCGAATAGATGCCCCACGCCGCGCCGGACGCGATCATCAGCAGCGCACCAAGCAGCGGTGGCGCGGACAGGCCCGGCAGCAGCATGCCGATCAGTCCCGCGACGGCGATCAGATACCCGGCCGTCTGCACGAGATGAGGCCGTTCGCCGAGCCACAGTCCGCGGCCGATCATGGTCACCTGCACCGCGCCGAACAGCAGCAGCGCGCCGGTGGCCGCCGATAGCTGAGCGTAGGCGTACGAGAAAAGGATCGCGTAGGCGAACAGCGCCAGCGCCGAGTGCCAGTTGCCGCTCGATGCCTCAGTCGTTAGCGTTGCCTCAGGCGCGCGCGAAGCGCCACCACGCAGTTGCACCAGCACCCACAGCATGATGGCGCCCGACAGCAGCCGCACGGTGGTGAAGCTGGCCGCATCGATGGTGGTGTCCCGCAGCGCCAGCCGGCACAGCAGCGAGTTGCCGGCGAAGGCGAGCATCGACAGCGCGGTGCAGCCGACCACCAGCGCGGCGGACGGCCGCGCGCTCACAGCGGATGCCCTGCCGCGTCGCGCAGCTCGACCAGCAGCGCCTGGCCGTCCGCATCGACGCGAAAGGCGCCGAATTGCGCGCCCTCGTATCGACGCGCGTGGCCCTCCTGGAAGAAGAAGGCATCGGTCGAGATCTGGACCTGGTCCGTCCCCCAGCGCGACGGTCGCAACTGGAAGCGCAGCAGGTGTTCGCCGGCGACCAGTGGTTCGCCGCGATGCAGCCGCACGAAGCTGCCCTCGCCGTGCGCATCGAGCCGGACCACCGCGGTGCGGATACGGTCGTCAGTCGTCTCCAGCGCGCGCAGGATCGGCGCGCCGATGGCGAAGTTCAGCGCCATATAGTCGCCCTGCATCAGCGAGCGCGGATCGACCGGCGCCAGCCGCAACAGCACCACATCGCCGCGCGCGAGCAGCCGCTCGTTGCCGATCACGCCGGCGCCGGCGACCGCGAGCGTCAGCGCCCAGGCAATCGCGATCCAGCGTTTCATCGGCTGCCCTCCTCTGCGATGTCGGCCGCACCGAGCGCGGACCGGGGCCGGGTCAGCCACGCGCGTGCCGCCAGCACAACGATACCGGCCGCTAACAGCGTTGCCGACTTGATCGCCAGCGTCCAGTGCAGCGCGCTGTAGTACCAGATGAAACCGAGCCCGATCGTCGCAAGGCCCAGTCCGAGCCAGGTCAGGGACGCCCGCCGCAAGGCCAGCCCGGTCGCCAGCACGCCCGCCACCACGGCGGGAGCGCCGATCATCAGCGCGGCACAGAGCGCCAGCACACCGCCGACCCCGGCGCGCCGGCGGAGCGATCGTTGCAGCCGGGCCGTTTCGGCGATGCCAAAGCCGACCAGCAGCACCGCAAACAGCGCGCCCGCCAGCCAATGCGGCACGCCGCGTGCCGCCGGTTCGGTGAAGAGGGCCAATGGATGGCCGATGCCCGTCACGATCAGCGCGCCGAGCAGGCTGCAAAGCAGCAAGGCACCCGCGGCCGGGGCGAGCCAGTGATGTCGCCCGAGCGCGGCAAGCCGTCCCTCGGTGGTCGCGAACAGCGTCGCCTTCAGCGCGGCGACCGGCGCCAGCCAGACCAGCGCCCATCCCATCGCCTGCCAGGGTGTGGACGGTCCCATCGCGATGGCGATGGTCAACGCCATCGCCACCGACACCATCGCCGCAAGCGCGCACAACAAGCGATGCAGCCGATTGCCGATCGCCGCATAGAGCAGCATCTCGCAGGCCGCGACCCCGCACCAGAACGCAGCGGTCTCCACGGCGCGGGCGCGGCCGAGCAGGTCGGCGGCGGCATAAAACGCCAGCCCTTGCCCGGTCAGGCTGCTGGCCAACGCGAATTGCTCGAAGCCGGTATGGCCCGCGCGGCGCCGGTACAGCAGCGCGGCCAGTGCGATCAGCGCCAGTCCGCAGACGAGAATGGCCCCGCTGTTCTCGCGCGCGGCGACGAACACGGTGCCGAGCAGGAACAGCTGGAAGAACACCGCGCCGAGCCATCCGGCCATGCCGGTCAACAGCCGCACGGACCATGGTGCATCGGTCTCGGCGGGCGGGTGCCCTTCGACCGCGCCTTCCGCGGCCAGCGCGCGCCACAGCGCCTGCACCGCCGTTGACGGTTGCACCGTCCCGCTCCGCTGACGCGACGGCGGCCGTTCGGCGAACGTGGCGGTGGTGCTATCGGTGGAGCTGTCGGTGGACGCGTCGGCGAACGTATCGATGGGCCCCTCCGCATGATCGCGATGCAAACGCATCAGCCACGTCGCCGACACGGCCGACAGGCCGATTGTCAGCAGGCCGAGCAGCAGGAAGCCGCCGAATTCCGCGCCGGCCTCGAACAGCAGACGGCCGAGTCCCCCGACGATCAGCGCGATCAGCGACAGCGCAATCCCGCTCAGCACGAGCAGATCGACGTTGCGCCGCCGGAACCAGGCGCCCAGTCCCAGCACGGCGGCCAGCGCGACGATCAGCATCGCACCGTCGAAGCGGTCGCCGAACAGCGCACCGAGCCCGAGCCAGACCGCATGCGCGCAAGCCAGCGCCGCCAGCAGCCGCACGCCGCCCTGGCCTCGCACGCCAACACGCGGCGCGTGCGCCGACAGGACCAGCCATAGCGCGAGCTGCAGCAAGGCAGCGGCAAGCAGCCACAGGCCGACCAGCTTGCCGCCCTCGACGCCGAACAGCAGCGTGAACGGCAGGCCGGCGCCCAGTTCGACGCTGAAGAAGCGCAGCAGCGCGACATTGGCCAGCCCCACCACCAGCCACCAGTGGGGCGGGGCGTGCGCGGCCAGCGCCCAGGGCACGGCCAACAACGTCCACCAGGCGAACAGTTGCCAGGCGTCGGCGCCGGTCTGGTAGACCTGTCCGATCACCGCCAGCAATGCCCCGGTGATCATCTGCGCGGCGAACAGCGCCGCACGGCCGGCCGCGTCGCCGTCGGGCCGGCGCCAGGCGAACGCCGCCAGCGCGCTGATCACCACCGCAAGCACGGCGAAGCGGGTGAACTTGTGCAGGGCCTGCCAGTTGAAGGCGAAAAAGACGATCACGCCGGCGCACAGCAGCGCCACGCCGAGCGCGAGCAGCGCCCGCTGCAGCCAGCGGTGCCAGTCGGCAGGCCCGGGCTCGGTATCGATCCAAGCCTGGCGCGCTCGCGGCATCGCCAGCCGCCCCTGCGCGCACCAGTCCGCCAGCGCGCGCCGCTGTGCATGCCGGATGTTCAGACGGTGGGCTTGGCGATCGGTGGGCATGGATTGGGCAGCGCTCCGGAAAGGCGTTGGCTGCACTCTAGCAAAGCGCCGTGGCGACCGCACGATCAAAGGCGGTGCGACACGAACCAGCAAAGCACCGGGTGGTGCCGGTATGCTGTCGGCTTTTCCGGCTCGGGGGCTTGGGGCTTGGGGCTTGGGGCTTGGGGCTTGGGGCTTACGGCTTACGGCTTAGGGCCCGGCTTGCGGCTCGGGCTGCCGGCTCGGCCGCACCGTCCTCCATCTCGTTTCGATACCTGCACGCCATGACCCTCGGCATCCTCGCCGCCCTGCACGACGAAATCGACGGCCTGATCGCCGCCATGCGCCACGACGATGCCCGCGCGACCGTGCATCGGATCGGCATGCGCGACTACTACGTGGGCGAGCTGTACGGGCAGCGCTGCGTGGTGGTGCTGGCGCGGGTCGGCAAGGTGGCCGCCGCGGCGACCACGGTGACGCTGATCCGCGAATTCGGGGTCGACGGCGTCGTCTTCACCGGGCTGGCGGGCGGAATCGGGGCCGGCGTGCAGGTCGGCGATCTGGTGATCGCCGATCGGACGCTCCAGCACGACATGGACGCGCGTCCGCTGTTCCCGCGCCATCAGGTGCCGCTGCTGGGCCGGGACGAATTCCCGACCGATCCGGCGCTGACAGCCGCGCTGCGCGACGCCGCGCAGGCCTTCCTGGCGGAAGATCTGGCCACCGCCGTGCCGGCCGCCACTCGTGCCCGTTTTGGCGTCACTGCGGACCTCACTGCGGGCGACACTGCGGGCGTCGCCGCGCCACGCCTGCATCTGGGCATGATCGCCAGCGGCGATCAGTTCATCGGGGCGCCGACCACGGTGGCGGAGCTGCGGGCGCGGCTGCCCGGCCTGCTGGCGGTCGAAATGGAAGGGGCGGCGGTCGGTCAGGTCTGCCACGAATACGGCGTACCGCACGCGGTCATGCGGACCGTGTCGGATCGGGCGGACGACAGCGCCCATGTCGATTTCCCGGCGTTCCTCGCCGAGGTGGCCAGCCACTACTCGGAGGGCGTGATCCGGCGGCTGCTGGCGGCGCTGCGGTGAGGTTGGGCGCTCAGCGCCCGCGCCGCGCGAACAGTCCGCCCAGCCCGACCAGCAGCGCGGCGCCGAGAATCGCGGCGGTCCAGCCGCTCAGCTGGCCGTCGATGAACCAGCGCAGCGCCCGGCCCAGGTAGAAGCTGGCGAGCGCGCCGACGCCGCCCAGCAGCAGCGCCATCGCGACGGTCAGTACCGGGCCGCGCGGATGCATCGCCCGCGCCACCAGCCCGACCACCATGCCCACCAAGAACGTCCCCAGCATCGCCCGCTTCCTTTGTTCGACCATCGACCTGACCCGCCCGCCACCCGTGGCGGCAGCGGCGTAACGATAACTCAAGTCACAGCGCCGGCCGACTCCCGATAGCCTCGGCCGGGCCGCGAACGCAAGGATCGCGCCCGGACGGTATAATGCAAGCCGTCCCGGCGGCGCTCGGCCCGGCCCTGAATGGCCAGTGTGCGCGCCGCCATGCCCAGCGCAGGCAAAGCTGGCGCGAGGCCGGAACGGCCCGCGAGCCGGACAGCGAAAAGTCCCCAACCATGCAACTGCTCGCCATCGGAATCAATCACAATACGGCGCCCGTCTCGCTTCGCGAGCGGGTGGCGTTTCCGCTCGAGCAGATCAAGCCGGCGCTGGGGGCGCTGCGCTCTCAGTTGGCCGGCAAGCGCGGCACCGAGGCGGCGATCCTGTCGACCTGCAACCGGACCGAGATCTATTGCGCCACCGACCTGGTGCTGTCCGGCTCCGAGGGCTTCGATCACACGCTGCGCTGGCTGTCGCAACACCACAACATCCCCGCCGGCGAGCTGGCCCCGCATCTGTACGCGCTGCCGCAGTCCGAGGCGGTGCGCCACGCCTTCCGCGTCGCCAGCGGCCTCGATTCGATGGTGCTGGGCGAGACGCAGATCCTTGGCCAGATGAAGGATGCGGTGCGTACCGCCGGCGAGGCCGGCACGCTCGGCACCTATCTGAACCAGCTGTTCCAGCGCACCTTCGCGGTCGCCAAGGAAGTGCGCGGCCAGACCGAGATCGGCGCGCATTCGGTGTCGATGGCGGCGGCCGCGGTGCGGCTGGGGCAACGGATCTTCGAGAGCATTTCCGGCCAGCGCGTGCTGTTCATCGGCGCGGGCGAGATGATCGAGCTGTGCGCGACCCATTTCGCCGCGCAGAGCCCGCGCCAGATCGTCGTCGCCAACCGCACGGTCGAGCGCGGCGAAAAGCTGGCCGAGCAACTCGCGGCGCAGGGCCTCAATACCGAGGCCATCCGCCTGTCCGACCTGGGATCGCGGCTGCACGAGTTCGACATCGTCGTCTCCAGCACCGCCAGCTCGCTGCCGATCATCGGTCTGGGCGCGGTCGAGCGTGCGGTCAAGCAGCGCAAGCACCGGCCGATCATGATGGTCGACCTCGCCGTGCCGCGCGATGTCGAGCCCGAAGTGGCGCGGCTCGACGACGTCTTCCTGTACACCGTCGACGACCTCGGCGCGATCGTGCGCGAAGGCAACGCGATGCGGCAGGCCGCGGTGGCGCAGGCCGAAGCGATCATCGAAACCCGCGTGCAGCACTTCATGCACTGGCTGGAGACGCGCAGCGTGGTGCCGGTGATCCGCGAATTGCAGGCCAACGGCGAGGCGATGCGCCAGGCGGAGCTGGATCGCGCGCGCAAGATGCTGGCGCGCGGCGACGATCCCGAGGCCGTGCTGGAGGCGCTGTCCGGCGCGTTGACCCGCAAGTTCCTGCACGGCCCAACCCACGCGCTGAACCACACCCAGGGAGAGGACCGCGACGCGCTGCTGCGCCTGGTCCCCGGCCTGTTCCGCCACAGCAGCCACTCCGAGCGCTAGCCGCTCGCGGGCAGCGTCCGCGCCTTCGCGCCAAGGTCGTCGTCCGCATCACCGCGCCACGCCAGCGCGGCATCCGCCTGCACAGCCGCTCAGCACCAGCACGCCGCTCCAGGACGCCGCCCAAAGACGCCGCCCGAAGAACGCCAACCCGGATTCCGATGAAAGCCAGCATGCAAGCCAAGCTCGACCAACTGGCCGAGCGCCTCGACGAAGTCAACGCCCTGCTCGCGCGCGAAGACGCGACCGCGAACATGGAGCAGTACCGCAAGCTGACGCGCGAGCATGCCGAGCTGTCGCCCGTGGCCGAGCAATATGCGCATTACCGGCAGGCCCAGGACGATCTGGCCACCGCGCAGGCGCTGCTCGACGACCCGGAGATGAAGGCCTTTGCCAGCGACGAGATCGATGCCGCGCGCGCGAAGCTCGAAGAACTGGAGGCCAGCCTGCAGACGCTGCTGCTGCCGAAGGACCCCAACGACGACCGCAACCTGATCCTCGAAATCCGCGCCGGCACCGGCGGCGAGGAAAGCGCGCTGTTCGCCGGCGATCTGCTGCGCATGTACACGCGCTATGCCGAGCGGCAGCGCTGGCAAGTCGAGATCATGAGCGAGTCGCCGTCGGATCTGGGCGGCTACAAGGAAGTGATCGTGCGCATCGCCGGCGATGCCGCGTTCTCGAAGCTGAAGTTCGAATCGGGCGGCCATCGCGTGCAGCGCGTGCCGGCCACCGAGGCGCAGGGGCGCATTCACACCTCGGCCTGCACGGTCGCGGTGATGCCCGAGGCCGACGAACTCGGCGAGATCGAAATCAATCCCGGCGATCTGCGCGTCGACACCTTCCGCGCCTCGGGCGCCGGCGGCCAGCACATCAACAAGACCGATTCGGCGGTGCGGCTGACCCACCTGCCGACCGGCATCGTCGTCGAATGCCAGGACGACCGCAGCCAGCATCGCAACAAGGACAAGGCGATGAAGGTGCTCGCGGCGCGTCTGAAGGACATGCAGTTGCGCGCGGCGCAGGCGAAGGAAGCCACCACGCGGCGCAACCTGATCGGCTCGGGCGATCGCAGCGACCGCATCCGCACCTACAACTTTCCGCAGGGCCGCGTGACCGACCACCGGATCAATCTGACGCTGTACAAGATCGACATGATCATGGACGGCGACCTCGACGAACTGATCGGCGCGCTCGCGGCGGAGCACCAGGCCGACCAATTGGCTGCGCTCGGCGAAGACGCGTAAATGCCGGTGGGCATAATCGCTACGGTTGTTTTCCGCCGGCAAAATACTTGTATTTCTTGTAAATGCCTGAAACAGCCATGGTAACGACATGGTTGGTCGCTATAATCGGAAACGGCTAACCCGGCACAAATACCGGGCGGGTCTTTTCTCGAAAAACGGACAAAAGGACGAAATCATGAAGAAACTGCTTGCGTTGTTGATGGTCACCGCTGCAGTGGCTGCTTGCGGCAAGAAGGATGAAGCCCCCGCCTCGTCGAACGTCGATAGCGCGATGGCCAGCGCGGCCGAATCGGCGAAGTCGGCGGCCAGCGACGCTGCCGCGGCTGCCGAGTCCGCCGCCGACGCCGCCAAGGCCGCGGCCAGCAACGCAGCTTCGGACGTGTCCGCCGCCGCCGAGCGCGCCAAGGACGAAGCGGCCGCCGCCATGGCGAACGCCAAGGACGCCGCCAGCAACGCGGTCAACGAGACCGCCGACAAGGCCAAGGAAGCGACCAAGAACTAAGCCGTCGCCCGCGCCGTACCGAGCCCCGCCACGGCACAGTGCCGGCGGGGCTCTCGTCTTTTTGATGGCCTCGATTCCAATGAACGATTCCCCGTCCTCCGCACCGCTGCAGTCCGGCACCCTGCCGCCGCAGGCGACGCTGCGCGAGGCGCTGGGCGCGATGACCCAGGCCGGCCTGCCGGCGCTGGAAGCGCGGATGCTGCTGACCCATGTGACGGGGCTCACTCGCACGCAGCTGATCACGCGGGATACGCAGCCGCTCGACCCCGCTCAGCACGCCGCGCTCGGCGCGCTGTTCGCGCGGCGGCTGGCGGGCGAACCGATGGCCTATCTGGTCGGCGAGCGCGAGTTCTACGGCCGCCCGTTCCGTGTCAGTCCCGCGGTGCTGATTCCGCGTCCGGACACCGAGATCGCGGTGCAGGCGGCGCTGGCCCGCCTGACGGGCACGCAGGCGCCGCGGGTGCTGGACCTCGGCACCGGCTCGGGCATCCTCGCCGTCACGCTGGCCTGCGAACGGCCCGATGCGCGGGTCTGGGCGACCGACATCTCGCCCGCGGCGCTCGACATCGCGCGCGCCAATGCGGCCGCGCTGGGGGCAGGCAACGTCGTCTTCCTCGAATCGGATTGGTATGCGGCGCTGCCTGCCGACGCCCGCTTCACCATGATCGTCAGCAATCCGCCCTATATCGCGGCCGGCGATCCGCATCTGTCCAGCGGCGATCTGCGCTTCGAACCGGTCGATGCGCTGACCGACCATGGCGACGGGCTGTCCGACCTCGCCACCATCGTCGCGGGCGCCGGCCCGCACCTGCAAGCGGGCGGATGGCTGCTGATGGAACATGGCTTCGACCAGGGCGACGCCGCCCGGCAACTGCTGCGCGACGCGGGCTTTGGCGAGGTCTTCACCGAGCGCGACCTGGGCGGCAACGAACGCTGCAGCGGCGGCCGCTGGGCGGGCGGCGATGCCGATGTCGACACCGCCGGCACTGGGTCCAAGGCCTGAAGCGGTGGTCCGAATCCGGTAGAATCGTCCCGATCCCGCGCGCCACCGTTCGGCTTTTCATGCCATCGGCCGGCGCGCGTCTCCGACTCCATGGCGCGCGGTTCGCCTCAGCGCCCCTCTTCCGAAGCGAAAATCATGAGTGACGTGCAACAAAAGATCGACCAGATCGTCAAGGGCCATCCCGTCGTGCTGTTCATGAAGGGCACGGCGCAGTTTCCGATGTGCGGCTTCTCGGGCCGCGCGATCCAGATCCTGAAGGCCTGCGGCGTCGACGCGCCGATGACGGTCAACGTGCTGGAAGACGACGGCATCCGCCAGGGCATCAAGGAATACGCCAACTGGCCGACCATTCCGCAGCTCTACGTCAACGGCGAGTTCGTCGGCGGCTCGGACATCATGATGGAGATGTACCAGAGCGGCGAGCTGCAAACGCTGCTGAAGGGCTGACGTCCTGGAAACCGCGATGAGCGCCGGGCCTGCCGCCGCGCCACGGCGCGTGATCGTCGCGATCACCGGCGCCACCGGTGCCGTCTATGGCGTGCGCCTGCTGCAGGTACTGCGCGCGGTCGCCGATGTCGAAACGCATCTGCTGATCTCGCCGGCGGGCGTGATGAACCTGCAGCACGAGCTCGACATCGGCAAGGCCGAGGCCGAGGCCCTGGCCGACGTGGTGCACAACGTGCGCGATATCGGCGCGACCATCGCCAGCGGTTCGTTCCGGGCGCACGCGATGGTGATCGCGCCGTGTTCGATGCGCACGCTTGCCGCGATCGCGCACGGCCTGTCCGACAACCTGATCACCCGCGCGGCCGACGTCACGCTGAAGGAGCGCCGCAAGCTGGTGCTGATGGTGCGCGAGACGCCGCTGAATCTGGCGCACCTGCGCAATATGACGGCCGTCACCGAAATGGGCGGCATCGTCTTTCCGCCGGTGCCCGGGTTCTATCAGAAGCCCGATACCATCGCGCAGCTGGTCGACCATACGATCGGCCGCGTGCTCGACCTGATCGACGTGCCGCAAACGCTGGCGCCGAGCTGGGCCGGCCTGAACGGACAGATCTGAGCCGCTCGCATCGCGGCGTCCTGCCGGCCACGGCGGCCACCCTTGCGATTCACCCCCTTCCGGTATCAGCGCCAGTGCCCGCGTCCATGGCCATGCCAGTGGCCGTGCCCGCCGCGGTAATAGCCTCGGTGATAGCCGCGATACGGATAGCCGTAGTAGTAAGGCCGCGGAGCGACCACCACCGGCGGCGGCGCGACATAGACGGGCGCCCCCACGCCAACCGTGACGCCGGCATCCACCGGCGCCGGGTAGACGGCGCAGCCGCTCAGGCCTGCCGCCGCCAATGCCCCCAGACCTGCCAACCACGCTTTCATTTTTTGCCCCTGTTATACGGAATGAATGACGCCGTTATACGGGGCGAGTTGGTAATACGGGGTCAGGGCCCTGTAACCTGCGTTACGGTTCCCTACAAGGCGGGCGGCGGGCGGCCGGCCATCGCGCGGGAGGGCCGTGTTAACCCTTGGGGCGGCCGGCCTTTCCCCCCTCACAGATCGAAGCGGATGCCCTGCGCCAGCGGCAGCGCGTCGCCGTAGTTGATGGTGTTGGTCGCGCGCCGCATATAGCCCTTCCACGCATCCGAGCCTGACTCGCGCCCGCCGCCGGTTGCCTTCTCTCCGCCGAAGGCGCCGCCAATCTCCGCGCCGCTGGTGCCGATATTGACGTTGGCGATGCCGCAGTCGCTGCCGGCCGACGACAGGAAGCGCTCGGCCTCGCGCAGCGACTCGGTGAAGATGCACGACGACAGGCCGTGCGCCGCCGCGTTGTTCAGCGCGATGGCCTCCTCCAGCGAGGTGTATGGCATCAGGTACAGGATCGGCGCGAAGGTCTCGGTCAGCATGGTGTCATGCTGCGTGTCGGTGACCACCAGCGCCGGCCGCATATAGCAGGCATGCGGATAGCGGTCGGCCAGCAGCCGTTCGCCGCCATGCACGGCGTTGCCCTGGGCGCGGCAGCTGGCCAGCGCATTGGCCATGTTGTCGCCGGCGGCGCGGTCGATCAGCGGGCCGACCAGCGTGCCCGCCTCGAGCGGATCGCCGACCGGCAGGCGGGCGAAGATCTGCGTCAGCTGCTCGCGCACCGTGCCGAACAGATCGGCATGGATGAAGGCGCGGCGCAGCGTGGTGCAGCGTTGTCCTGCGGTGCCCGCCGCGGCGAACGTCATCGCGCGCAAGGTCAGCGAAAGATCGGCCGACGGCGCGACGATGGCCGCGTTGTTGCCGCCGAGTTCGAGGATGCTGCGCTTGAACTGCCCGGCGCAGGCGATGCCGACCTCGCGCCCCATCCGCGTCGAACCGGTCGCGCTGACCAGCCGCACATCGGGATGGGCGACCAGCCGCTCGCCCAGTTGCCGGCCGCCGCACAGCACCGTGGCGATGCCCGCGTGCTCGGGCGCCGCGGCCTCGATCACGCGATCGAGCAGGGCCTGCATCGCCAGCGCGCATTGCGGCGTCTTCTCCGAAGGCTTCCATACCACCGCGTTGCCGCAGACCAGCGCCAGCGCGGCGTTCCACGCCCACACCGCGACCGGGAAGTTGAACGCCGAAATCACGCCGCAGACGCCGAACGGATGCCAGGTCTCGCGCATCGCATGCTGCGGCCGCTCGCTGGCGATCGTCAGCCCATGCAGCTGGCGCGACAGGCCGACCGCGAAGTCGCAGATGTCGATCATCTCCTGCACCTCGCCCAGCCCTTCCTGCAGGATCTTGCCGGTCTCGAGCGAGACCAGTTCGCCCAGCGCGCCGCGGTGTTCGCGCAGCACCTCGCCGAAGCGCCGCACCACCTCGCCGCGCACCGGCGCCGGCACCAGCGCCCAGCCGCTCTGCGCGGCATGGGCCTGCGCGATGCGGGCGTTCGCCTCGTCGGCACTGCAGGGGGCGATATGGCCGAATACCTCGCCGTCGATCGGCGAACGCGCCGGCAGCGCGCCGGGGCCGCCGGCACCGTCGCGCCAGGGAATGGGCTGGCCGATGGCGCGCCAGCAGCGCTCGAATGCGTCGGCTTTCATGCGAGGGCCTCCTGTAGCGGATGGCAGGTGTAGTGCCTGCCGAAACGATTGGCGAGGAAGGCCTCGAGCCGCATGTCCTCCTGGCGGACGAAGCCCCGCTGCGGCAATTGGCCGGCGATCACCATGTCGAGCGCGGCGCAGACGCCCGCGGCGGTGGTCAGCTGGATCGCGTTCAGATGGCCGTGCTCGCCCTCGGCGCCGCCGATGCGCGCGGAGAACGACGCCTGCGTCAGCGGGCCCAGCCGTCCGTCCTCGCCGGCCGTGCGTCCCGTGGCGCTGGCGAACACGACCACCACGTCCTGCTCGGTCAGCGGAATCGCGCTGTCGAAGATCTCGCGCAGCCAGTCGCGCCGTTCGCGCAGCCGCAGATCGTCGAGCAGCAGCTTGATCACCGCGCAATGGCCAGGATAGCGGATCGACTTGTAATCGACGTGGCGGGCGCGCCCGGCCAGCGTTTCCGGCAGCGTGCCGAGCCCGCCCGAGGTATGGAAGGCCTCGTATTCGATGCCGTCCAGCGCGAAGCTCTCCAGCCCTTCCAGCGCCGGCACCTCGACGCGGCGGCCGTCGACGATGGCCTCACAGGGGTTGCAGTACTCGTTGATCAGCCCCTCGGTGCTCCAGGTCAGGTTGTACTTCAGCGCATTGTTCGGATAGCGCGGCAGCGCGCCGACGCGCATGCGCAGGTCCAGCAGCTGGCCGCCGCCGCGCAGGAAGCGCTGCGCCAGGTCATGGCCGACCACGCCGATGAAACCGGGCGCCAGTCCGCATTGCGGCATCAGCACCGCGTGCGCATCGTTGGCCAACGTGCGGATCGCGCGCGTCGCGGCGACATCTTCTGTCAGGTCGAAATAGTGCACGCCCATTTCAGCAGCGACGGTCGCCACCGGCACCGCGGCGTGGAACGGCAAGGCATTGATCACCGCCGCGGCGCCTGCCAGCGCGTCGATGCAGGCCTGCCGCTCGGACGGATCGGCCACGCGGGTGGAGACGCCCGCGGGCAGCGCGTCGAGCGCGTCGCGATAGCGGTCGACCACGGTCACCGCATAGTCGCCGCTGTCCCGCAGCATGCCGGCGATGGTGCGGCCGATCTTGCCGGCACCGAGCACGGTGACGGGCACAGCCGCACCGGAACGAGCCGAAGGGAAGGAAAGGTTGTTGTTCATGACGGTCCTCCGACGCGGGGAAAGGAAGCGCGCTGGTCGCGCCGGGCATGGCTGCGCAGCACTTGCAACGCCATGCCGTAATCGAAGTATGGTCTGCGGCGCCGTCGGATTGAACAGACAACATTGACGAAAACCCGCCATAATCGGTCGATATGACGGCATCGGCCGACGAAACGACGATACGCCGGCGCCGCACCGACTCGCGAAACCCAAACCCCGATACCTGTACCGCATGACCGATCTCGACCAGACCGACCGTCACCTGCTGTCGCTGCTGCAGGCCAATGCGCGCGACAGCGCCGCCAACCTGGCGCGCAAGCTCGGCATCGCGCGCACCACCGTGGTCGCGCGGATCGCGCGGCTGGAGCGGCTCGGCGTGATTGCCGGCTATGGCGTGCGGCTGGGGCAGCAGATGGAGGACAACGCGATCCTCGCCTTCTGCGGGCTGTCGGTGCAGCCCAAGACCGCGCCGACGGTATTGCGCGCGCTGCAGCGCTTTCCCGAGGTGGTCGAGCTCGATTCGGTCAGCGGGCCGGTCGACTACATGGCGGTGATCCGCTGCGACACGCACGCGCGTCTGGACAAGCTGCTCGACGAGATCGGCGCGCTCGACGGCGTGAACCACACCAGCACGTCAATCGTGCTGGCGCGCAAGATCGATCGGCGACGGCCGGTGGGATAACGGTCAGCCTTTCCGCAGCCGCTTGCGCGCCCGTCTGCGCACTTTGCGCAAACGCGGCAAACTGGCGGGCTGTCCGCGGAACGCGGGAACGCGGGAACGCGGGGAGCGCGGGCACCGCAACATCGCAACATATGGCTTCAGGAGGAATTTGCCGATGAACACACCAATCCGTGTCGCCGTGGGCGGCGTGACCGGCTGGGCCGGCGGCGAACTCGCGCGCGGCGTCGCGCACGCGCAGGACATGACGCTGGTCGCGGGGCTCTCGCGCGGTGCGGCCGGCCAGACGCTGGCACAGCTGACCGGCCATGCCGACACGCCCGGCAAGGCGGTGGCGAGCATCGCCGAGCTGGCCGGCACGCCATACGACGTCTACGTCGAATACACCAAGCCGGACATCGCCAAGCACAACATCCTGCAGGCGTTGGCGCAGGGCGCCCATGTGGTGGTGGGCACCTCGGGGCTGTCGGACGAGGACTATGCGGAGATCGACGCCGCCGCGCGGGCGGCCGACCGCGGCGTGCTGGCCTGCGGCAATTTCGCCATCACCGTGGTGCTGCTGCAGAAGTTCGCCGAGATGGCCGCGCGCCATCTGGACCAGTGGGAAATCATCGACTACGCCAAGGCCGGCAAGGTCGATGTGCCATCAGGCACCGTACGGGAGCTGGCCTACCGGCTTGGGCAGGTCAAGGCCGCCGCGCAGACGGTGCCGCTGGACCAGGTCAAGGGACCGGTCGAGACCCGCGGCGCGACGATGTCGGGCACGCAGGTCCACGCGGTGCGGCTGCCCGGCTATCAGCTCGGTGTCGAGGTGATCTTCGGCGCCGACGGCCAGCGGCTGCATCTGAAGCACGAGGCCGGCGACGGCTCCAAACCCTATGTGTCGGGCGCGCTGCTGGCGATCCGCAAGGTACATACCTTGCGCGGCGTCGTGCGGGGCCTGGACAAGGTGATGGAGGGGCTGTAAGGCGCAACTACGTCGCCCCCGCGAACGCGGGGGCCCAGCGACTTCATCGGCTCACAGTCAAAGCCGCTGGGTTCCCGCCTGCGCGGGAACGACACAGGCTTACCAGCTGCCCGGCTTGCCGTCGCCCTCGCCCTTCTTCGGCTTCTGCGCCACGGCCTTCGGCGCGCTTGGCGCCGAGGCGGCGCCTGGGTTCAGTTGCTGCGTGATCGCCGCATCCTTCTGCGCCATCACCGTGCGGGCGCGCGGCAGCAACAGCTCGATGCTGCCGGTGTCGGGGTCGTCGGGAATCGAATAGACCTCGACCGTCAGCGGCGCCTGCATCCAACCGGCGTGGACGCTGTTGACGCTCTTGCCGTCCTTGTCCAGCAGCGCGACCTGCTCCTCGCGAAACGGCTTGCCGTAGCGCGCGGTCAGCGTGCGCAGCGTCGACTGTTCCGAGCGCACGCCGTCGGTCGGCACGATCAGGCCGACCAGCGCATTGCGATCGACCACTGCCAAAGCATGCGGGCCGTCCATGAAGGCCGGGCGCTGCTTGCGGGGCACGCCCACCTGGCGCATCGCGCCATCGCCACGCACTTCCACGCAGAAGGCGGTCACATCGGTGCCGTCCGGCGTGCGCTTGTCCGCGCAGTCGGGCAGGTCGGGCATCGGATTGCCGATCTTCAGCGCGCCGAGCAGCGGCGCCAGCAGATCGGCTTCGGGCGAGGTTGTAGCGGTAGAAGGGGCGGCGGGCGGGGCGGAAGCGGGCTTGGCGGCGTTCGCCGACGGGGCGGCGGCCGCGCTGGCCGCATGGACTGCAGGCGCCGCGGCCAGCACACCGGCCGCGGTAAAACCGGCCACAGCCAGGCCGGCAAGTTGGAATCGCATTCAAACTCCTGGTTTTGGGGTCGGGCGTTGGAGCGACCGGGCCGCCCGATGTTCCGGATGTGACGCCGCCGCGAGCGATGGGCACGCCCGGGTGCGTGGGGTGTCGCCGGGGCTGCACATTGTCGGCGCGGCGATAGGCAACGCGGCAAGTGTGGCGGCGGCAGGAGCGCCGGGCGGCGGCGCACAACTATACCCGCTTCGGGACATCGATCCGGCGATGCACGGACCGGGCAGCGTCAGCGTGCGGGCGCCCTTGCCCTCTCCCCCGCCCCTCTCCCGCAAGCGGGAGAGGGGAGCGAACCAACGATGGTTCAGTCGCGTCGTGCCCGGTTACGCCCTCTCCTGCGCGGATCAGTCGCGTGGCAGCCCGTTACTCCCTCGCCCGCTTGCGGGAGAGCGAACCAACGATGGTTCAGTCGCGTCGCGCCCGGTTACGCCGCCCGGTTACGCCTCTCCTGCGCGGATCGGTCGCGTGGCAGCCGGTTACTCCCCTCGCCCGCTTGCGGGAGAGGGGCTGGGGGAGAGGGCAAGCAGCGCCCGCAAACCCCAAGGCGCCCGCCCTCAATCCAGCGAGATATTCTTCGCCCGAATCACCTTGCCCCAGTGCTCGCGGTCCGCGGCGACGTAGCGGTCGATCTCCGCCTGGCTCATCGGCTGCAGCACCTGCAGGCCGAGCCCGTTGAAGGTCGCGCGGAATTGCGGGTCGCGCAGGGTCTGGTCCGCCGCGGCGCGCAGCTTCTCGACCGC
This sequence comes from Cupriavidus sp. HPC(L), assembly GCF_000307735.3. Lineage (NCBI taxonomy): Bacteria > Pseudomonadati > Pseudomonadota > Betaproteobacteria > Burkholderiales > Burkholderiaceae > Cupriavidus > Cupriavidus sp. HPC(L). Next base: position 26,013 of record NZ_AMPR02000301.1, read on the forward strand.
CTCGGGCGGCGTCTGCGCCGGCACCGCCAGCCCGAACCAGGTCGCCGCCTGGAAGTTCGGATGGGTCTCGGCCACCGTCGGCACATTGGGCAGCACGTCGAGCCGGTTGCGGCTGGTCACCGCCAGCGCCTTCAGCTTGCCGGCCTTGATATGCGGCAGCGAGGTGCTGACCACATCGACCATCAACTGCACGTCGTTGGCGAGCAGCGCCGCCAGCGCCGGCGCGCTGCCGTTGTACGGCACATGGGTCAGCTCGATGCCGAGCTCGGTCTTCAGCATCTCGGTGGCCAGCTGCAGCGCGTTGCCCAGGCCCACCGAGCTGTAGTTCAGCTTGCCGCCCTGGCTCTTCGCGTAAGCAGCGAACTCGCGGATGTTGTTGGCCGGCACCTGCGTATTGGTCACCACCACCAGCGGCACTTCCGCGCCGATGCTGAAGATCTTGAAGTCCTTCGGCGGGTCGTAGGTGATCTTCTTGTACAGCATCGGGTTCAGCACCATGCTGCCGTTGGTCGCGAAGCCGACCGTATAGCCGTCGGCCGGCGCACGGGCAACCAGGTTGGTACCGATCATCGTGGCCGCGCCAGGCTTGTTGTCGACCACCACCGGCTGCTTCAGCATCTTGCTCATGCCCTCGGCCAACGCGCGGCCGAACTGGTCTGTCGATCCGCCGGGCGTGTAGGGCACCACCAGTTTGATCGGGTGGTCCGGATAGGCCGCGCCGGCCGCCGTCACGGCGCCAAACATCGCTGCCAATATCGCCGCCAACATCAGCGCCAACTTCGCGCCCACCGCGGCGGTGCCTCGCAGGGCCCGCCCTGCCGTTTTCCAGCGTTGCATGGTGTCTCCTCCGTTATGTCCTGCTTCGTGGTGTGCCGCGTTCCGGCCGGGGATACCGGCCGTGTTCAAACGCGCCGCGTCCGCCCCTGCCAGTATTGGTCGCGCAGACGGCGTTTGGCGAGCTTGCCGGTCTCGTCGCGCGGCAGCTGCTCGGCGATCACGATCGTGCGTGGCACCTTGAAGCCCGACAGCCGTTCCCGCAGCCACGCGATCATCTCGTCCTCGTCGAGCCGCTCCCCCGGCATCGGCTGCACCATCGCCAGCAGCCGCTCGCCGTATTCGTCGTCGGGCACGCCGAACACCACGCAATCGGCCACGCCCGGATAGCGCACCAGCTGGTGCTCGATCTCGGCTGGATAGATGTTGACGCCGCCCGAGATCACCATGTCCGAGGCGCGGTCGCACAGGAACAGATAGCCGTCGGCGTCCAGATAGCCCATGTCGCCCAGCGTCACCAGGCCGTCGATATCGATCGCGCGGCGCGCCGCATCGTTGTTGCGGTAGGTGAAGTCCGGGTACGCGGGCTGGCGCACATAGATCAGGCCGACCTCGCCGGTCTCGCACGGCGTACCGTCCTCGCGCAGGATGCGCACGCTGGCCTGGTCGACCGGCCGCCCCGCGGTGCCGGGCCTGGCCAGCGCATCGGCGGGCGTGGCGACGGTGACCATGCCGGCCTCGCTCGACGCATACGTTTCGTGGATCACCGGGCCCAGCCATTCGAGCATCGCCCGCTTGACCTCGGGCGCGCACGGCGAGCCGGTCGAGGCGACGAAGCGAAGCGACGACAGGTCGTAGCGCCGGCGTACCGCGTCGGGCAGCTTCAGCAGCCTCACATACATGATCGGCACCAGGTAGACGACATCGATGCGATGCCGCTCGATCAGTGCCAGCACCTCTTCGGCGTCGAAGCGCGGCGTCAGCACCAGCCGCTCGGCCATCTGCAGCGCGTTCTGGATGAAGACGCCGGGCGCGCTGTGATACAGCGGCGCCGACATCAGCGCACGGCAGCCCGGCACGATGCCGATCGCCTGCGCCACCACCGAGCGCATCGCGGCCTGCTGCACGTCGAGCCGGTCGAGCGGCACCGCCTGGCGCAGCACGCCCTTGGGCCGGCCGGTGGTGCCCGAGGTATAGGCCATATGGCCGCGCGGCGCGACACGCGGGCCATCGTAGGGCGCCTGGGCAGCGAGCCACGGCTCGTACGCCACGGCATCGAGCCCTGCCGGCGCGCCGACCGCGCCGGCCGCGCCGACCGCCAGCACCGGCATGCCG
>NZ_AMPR02000300.1:0-2767 GCF_000307735.3 Cupriavidus sp. HPC(L)
CTGCATGCGCCAGCAGCGCAGCGCGCGCCCGGTCGAGCCGAGCAGCGCGTAGGACAGCGCGGTCAGCCGGGCCGGCACCAGGTTCAGCAGATCGTCGAGGCGGGCCGCGGCCCAGCCGAAGTGCAACAGGCGCTCGGTCCGGTAGCCCCACATCGCATCGAGCGTATTGGCCAGCCGATAGGCGATGGCCGCCGGGGCGCCGCCGATCAGGAACCAGAACAGCGCGCCAAAGATCGCGTCGTTGCCGTTCTCGAGCGCCGATTCGCAGGCGGCCCGGGCCAGCGCCGGCGCATCGGCGTCCGCGGTGTCGCGCGAGACGATGCGGGCGGTCAGCTGGCGCGCCTGGGCCAGGTTGCCCTCGGCGAGCGCGCCGGCGATCGGGGCAATATGCTGGCACAGGCTGCGCGCGCCGAGCGCGGCATACAGGCCCAGCGCATGCAGCAGCCAGGCCAGCCACGCACCGGCGTACTCGTTGTTGAATTCCTTGGTGAGTTCGCTGGCGGCCGCGATCAGCAGCGCGGCCAGCGCCGCCGGTACCAGCACCAGCGCGGACCAGGCCGCCAGGCCGATGCCGCGTTGGCGCCAGCGCGGTCCCGGCCGGTTCAGCGCGCGTTCGGCAGCATTGGCGAGCCGGCCGAAGCCGACCAGCGGATGCCAGCGGCGCGGCTCGCCGAGCCAGCGGTCGAGTCCCGCCCCGGCGAGGGCCGTCAGCGCAATGGCGGCTCCCGGCGCCAGCGGCGCCGCGGGCCACAGCGAACTCACCATGCCGGGTCCGGTCCCTTGATCGCGACCGGCAGACCGGCGACCAGCAGCCGCACGCGGTCCGCCGCGGCGGCCAGCTTCTGGTTCAGGCGGCCGAGCTCGTCGACGTAGAAGCGCGTGATCGCGCCCATCGGCACCACGCCGAAGCCGATCTCGTTGGAGACCAGGATCACGTGGCCGGGCAGCGTCGGCAGCGCGGCGAGCAGCGCGTCCATTTCCTCGGTGAAGGCCGGCGGCGGCGTGATGACGCCGTGCTCGGGATACGGACGCTTGTCGAGAAAGATCAGGTTGTTGAGCCAGACCGTCATGCAGTCGACCAGGATGCAGCCGTCGCGGCGCGCATGCGCGTACAGCGCGTCGGCCAGACGCAGCGGCTCCTCGACCAGATTCCAGTCGGCGGGGCGGCGCGCGCGATGCAGCGCGATGCGCAGCTGCATCTCCTCGTCGGTGTCGTCGGGATCCTCGCGCGCGGTGGCGATATAGGTCACCGGCCCGCCGGTCGCCACCGCATGATCGGTCGCCAACTGCTCGGCGTAGTGGCTCTTGCCGCTACGGGCGCCGCCCAGCACCAGCGTCAGTTCGCGCGGGCCGGGCCTTGGCAGGCCGACGGCCGCCTGGGTCGCCACCGCGATGGCCGCCTCGCCGGCGGGCAGCGCGACATCGGACGGCGTATCGGCTGGGCCGGTGCCGGCGGCGTGAGGAGGGGCCTTGGGTTCCATCCGGGTATTGTAGCGGCCGCATCGCGTGCCGACAGGGCGGATCCGCGCAGGCAGCGGCGCGCATGGAGCCGGCGCCGGCAATGGCCGCTCGGGCCGATGCGATAATCGCCGCGATGCAAGCCCTTCCCCAATCCGCCACGCCGGCCAAGCCCGCCGACCCTGCCTGCCCTGCACCAGCCTGCGTGCCGTGGTCCGCGCTGCGCGGCACGCTGATGATCCAGGGCACCACCTCCGACGCCGGCAAGAGCACCGTCGTCGCGGGCCTGTGCCGGCTGCTGGCGCGCGCGGCCGTGCGGGTCGTGCCATTCAAGCCGCAGAACATGGCGCTGAACAGCGCCGTCACCGCCGACGGCGGCGAGATCGGCCGCGCGCAGGCGCTGCAGGCGCAGGCCGCCGGGCTGGCGTCGCACACCGACATGAATCCGGTGCTGCTCAAGCCGAGCAGCGACACCGGCGCGCAGATCATCATCCACGGCCGCGCGCGGCTGGACCTCGATGCGCGCGCCTATCACGAATACAAGCCGGTCGCGATGCAGGCCGTGCTGGCCTCGCACCGGCGCCTGTGCGAGGGCTACGACGTGGTGCTGGTCGAAGGCGCCGGCAGCCCGGCCGAGATCAATCTGCGCGAGCGCGACATCGCGAACATGGGCTTTGCCGAGGCCGTCGATTGTCCGGTGGTGCTGGTCGCCGATATCGATCGCGGCGGCGTGTTCGCGCATCTGGTCGGCACGCTCGATTGCCTGTCGCCGAGCGAGCGCGCGCGCGTCAAGGGCTTCATCATCAATCGCTTCCGCGGCGATCTGTCATTGCTGGAACCGGGGCTGGACTGGCTGCGTGAACGAACCGGCAAGCCGGTGCTGGGCGTGCTGCCCTATCTGCACGGGCTGCATCTGGATGCCGAGGACGCGGTGGCGGCCACGCAGTCGGCCAAGGACGACGGCGCGCCGCGGCTGCGCGTGATCGTGCCGGTGCTGCCGCGCATTTCGAACCATACCGATTTCGATGCGCTGCGCGCCCATCCGCGCGTAGACCTGCGCTGGATCGGGCCCGGCACGCCGATCCCGCCGGCCGACCTGATCGTGCTGCCGGGCAGCAAGAGCGTGCGCGCCGACCTGGCCTTCCTGCGCGAGCAGGGCTGGGAGCGGGCGCTGCTGCGGCATCTGCGCTATGGCGGCAAGGTTGTCGGCATCTGCGGCGGCATGCAGATGCTGGGGCGCCGCATCGAAGACCCGGACGGACGCGAGGGCGCACCCGGCGGCAGCGACGGCCTTGGCTTGCTCGATTTC
>NZ_AMPR02000299.1:0-2784 GCF_000307735.3 Cupriavidus sp. HPC(L)
GTGCGCTGGCCTCGCGCACCGCACTGCCCGGGCGCAGGTTCTGCACGCCCTCGACCACCACGCGCGTGCCGGCCGGCACGCCTTCGACGACCGCCGCGGCGGCGGTCGCCGCCAGCATCTTGACCGGCATCGACCTGACCTTGCCGTCGGCCTGCACCGCATAGACGAAGCGGCCTTCCGGTCCGGTCACCACCGACTGCGGCGGCACCGAGACCACGCCGGTCAGCGTCTGCACCACCGCTTCGACGCGCGCATAGGTGCCCGGCCACAGGCGCTGGGCCTCGTTGTCGAACTGCGCCTTGACGCGGATCGTGCCGTATTGCGGATCGACGGTGTTGTCGACGAAGGTGATGCGGCCTTGCACCGGCTCGGGATTGCCGTCGTTCGGCTGCGCGGTCACCGGCACCGGGCCGCCGCGCAGCGCGTCGCGCAGCGCGGCGAGCTGGCGTTCGGGAAGCGTGAAGGTGACGGCGATCGGCTGGATCTGCGCGATCGTCACCATCGGCTGGGCCGCGGTCGGCAGCACGAGCGAGCCGGGGAAGACGTTGATCACGCCGGTGCGGCCGCCGATCGTGGCGCGGATCGCGCCGTAGCTGACCGCCACGCGGCTGGCCTCGATCGCGGCCTGGTCCGCCCGTACCGTGGCCTCCAGCGCATCGACCTTGGCGCGCGCGGTGTCGACCGCGCTGCGCGAGATGAAGTTGCGTGCGACCAGTTCCTCGCTGCGCGCCAGCGAGCGGCGGGCGTCGGCCAGGTCGGCCTGGTCGCGCAGCAATTGCGCGCGAGCCCGGGCCAGATTGGCCTCGTCCATCCGGGTATCGAGCGAGAACAGCAGATCGCCAGGCTTGACGGTCTGGCCTTCGCGGATATGGACGGTGCGGACGGTGCTGGAGACCTGCGGGCGGACCTCGACGGTGGACAGCGCCGTCACGTTGCCGTTGACGCTGACCTGCAGCGGCACGTCGCCCTGGCGCGCCAGCGCGGTCGTCACCGCCACCGGGGCCGGTCCCTGCGCCTGCGGCCTGGCCGCGAACCATGTCTTCCAGACGTACCAGCCGGCCCCCGCCAGCAGCACGACCAATGCCAGCGCCAGCCAGGGCGACACACGACTTCTGCCGGTACCCATGGCCTGGCTCCAATTGCTTTCGACAAAGCCTTTGGCCTGGTCGATACCCTTCGATTTCATGCGAGGACCCTCTGCTGCGCCGCGCTGTGATTGCGCGTGTTCGCTCCCTTTTGTCGCCGTGCCCGCCCGGACGGCCACCGCCGGCTTCTGTGAACCGGTGGGCGGCGGGCCGCCCCCAGTGGTACCGCCATGGCGCCATCTCTGGCAAGCGTTGGCAGACGCGTCTGTATTACAAACGATTACAGGAGAGGGGCCGTCTTTGTATCAGGGATCAAACATTAGCAGAAAACGGACCTGGCGGGCCGGCCGGCGCGCTCAGGCCTGTTGCGGCGCCTGGCGCCGCAACCAGCGGCAGCCGAGCGCGCGGGCACGGGCGGACAGCAGCAGGGCGCCGAGCATCAGCGCGGCCGCACCCCAGTGCAGCGCCTGCGCGCCGGCGGTGGCGTAGATCGCCGCGCCGGCCATCGCGCCGATCGCCTGGCCCAGATAGATCGACGAGGAATTGAGCGAGATCGACACCGCCGCCCGCTCCGGCGCCAAGGCCACGAGCCGCGCCTGCTGGGCGCTGTTGGTGGCGAAGCCGCCCACGCCCCACAGCATGAAGATCAGCACCAGCGCGATCGGCCCGACGCCGGTCAGCGGCCACAGCAGCATCGCCGCTAGCGAGGTGCCCAGCGCCACGTGGACCACGCGGGCCGGCGTGGCGCGATCCATGCGCGCGGCCGCGACCACGTTGCCGAGCACGCCGCAGGCGCCATAGGCCAGGAACATCAGGCTCAGCGCGCCGCCGCTGACGCCATGGACGTCGCGCAGCATCGGCGCGATATAGGTAAACATCGTGAACATGCCGGCCGACGACACCATCGTCACGCCGACCACCATCAGCAGCGGCGTATGGCGCAGCACCGCGCCCCAGGCCGCGCGGCCCACCGGCGCCACCATCAGCCCGCGCGGCAGCACCCGCCACAGCGCGATCGCGACGCCCAGCGCCATCACGCCGACCACACCCATGCTGACGCGCCAGCCCAACGTGGTGCTGATCCAGGTGCCCATCGGCACGCCGACCACGCTGGCCACGCTCCAGCCGAGGAAGACGAAGCTGATCGCCCGGCCGCGCAGCTTCGCGTCGACCAGCAGCGGCAGCGTCGCCGCGGCCTGCGGGGTATAGATCGCGGCGCCGATCGCCGTGACGAAGCGCAGCACCACCAGCGCGCCGAAGTTCGGCGCCAGCGCCGAGGCCAGATGCAGGACGCCGTAGAGCGCGAGGGCGCCGACCAGCAGCAGCCGGCGGTCGATCCGCGAACCGAGCGTGGCGAACAGCGGCGCGCCGACGCAGCAGGCCAGCGCGAAGGCCGAGACCAGCTGGCCGGCGGTGGCGGCGCTCAAATGGAAATCGCCGGCGATGTCGTTCAGCATGCCGGTGACGATCATCGCGCCGGTGCCGATGACGAAATTGCCGACGCAAAGCGTCAGAAGCCTGGGATCCATGATGGGGATGCGAGGGGGAGATGGCGCAGAGGGGCCGCCCGCGAATCCCGGCAGTGTAGCGGTTTTGCGCCGATCGGGTCCGGCGCCGCCGCGGCCGCCGGGACCATCCGGTCCGCCGCGGCGGGGCGGTCCGTCAGCGCGCCAGCGCGGGCGTCAGCGCCTTCGGATTG
>NZ_AMPR02000298.1:0-2814 GCF_000307735.3 Cupriavidus sp. HPC(L)
CGAGCCGCGTCCCGCCGCCGACCAGATCGCGGTGCGCCTGAGCGGCGGCCAGGGCGAGGCGCAGGCCAGGCCCGAGCCGCGCAAGGCGGCGCCGCTGGCCCCGCAGCAGCAATCCCGCCTCGATGCGCAGGCGCTCGATGCCGGCGAGGAACTGGTCAGCGCACCGGCAGCCCGTGGGGTCGACAAGCCGGCCGACAAGCCGGCGGAAAAGCCCGCCGAGCGCACCGAAGCGGTGGCCAAGGCCGATCCCAGGCCGGAATCGAAGCCCGAATCCAGGACGGAAGCCAGATCGTCCGGCAGCGGCAAATATGTGATCCTCGTCGGCGCCTTCTCGACCGAGGACAAGGCGAAGCAGTGGATGAGCAAGTTGAAGGCGAACAAGGTGCCCGCATATATCGAACGCAAGGCGCTGGCCGACGGCGAACGCATCCTGCTGCGCGCCGGCCCGTTTTCCGACCGCGATGCCGCCGACGCCGCCGAGAAGCGGGTCCGCGCGGCCGGCCTGACGGCCCGCGTGGTCGAGCTCTGAGCGGCGGCGGACAGCGGTGCTGGCGGGAATGCAGCTGACGTTCTTCGACTACGCGGTCGTGTTCGTGCTGATCGCCTCGGGGCTGGTCGGCGCGCTGCGCGGCCTGATGCGCGAACTGCTGTCGCTGGTGGGCTGGATCGCGGCGTTCTTCGTGGCCTACAACTATGTCGGGGTCGCGGCGCAATGGATGCCCGAGTCGCTGCCCGGCGGAGCGCTCGCGCGCAGCGCCGCGGGATTCGCGGTATTGTTCTTCGGCACCGTGATCGGTGCGGCGCTGGTCGGCGCGGTGATCGGCCAACTGCTGGAGACCACCGGCCTGAAGCCGGCCGATCGCGGGCTGGGACTGGTGTTCGGAGTGGCGCGCGGCGCGCTGGTGGTGATGCTGCTGGTCACATTGGCCGGCTTCACCAAATTGCCCGACGAACCTTTCTGGCGCGACGCGGTGTCGCGCCCCTATGTGATCGCCGCGATGGAGTCGCTGCGGCCCTGGTTGCCGCCGGAAATCGCCAAATACGTCAGAACTTGAGGCCGGGCACCCGCCCGGCATGAAATTTTCGCGCCTGGTCTGCCGTCGGCAGCGCGCAGGGCGCGCCGAATCAAAGCCTTTCCTGGGAGCTTGGCATGTGCGGTATCGTCGGTGTGGTGTCTGCCACGCCCGTCAATCAGTTGATTTACGACAGCCTGCTGCTGTTGCAGCACCGCGGTCAGGACGCCGCGGGCATCGCGACCGCCAACGGCAGCACCTTCCACATGCACAAGGCCAACGGCCTGGTGCGCGACGTGTTCCGCACGCGCAATATGCGCGGCCTGCCGGGCGCGGCGGGCATCGGCCAGGTGCGCTACCCCACCGCGGGCTCGGCCTCCAGCGAGGAAGAGGCCCAGCCGTTCTACGTCAATGCGCCGTACGGCATCATCCTGGCCCATAACGGCAACCTGACCAACTGGCAGCAGCTGCGCGAGGAGATGTTCCGGCGCGATCGCCGCCACATCAATACGCATTCGGATACCGAGGTGCTGCTGAACGTGCTGGCCGACGAGCTGCAGCGCGCCAGCAACGGCACTTCGCTCGATCCCGAGATCATCTTCGCCGCGGTGGCCGGCATGCACCGCCGCGTGCGCGGCTCGTATGCGATCGCCGCGCAGATCGCCGGCTACGGCATGCTGGCGGTGCGCGATCCGTTCGGCATCCGTCCGCTGTGCCTGGGCAGCGTCGAGACGCCCCACGGCAAGGAATGGATGGTCGCGTCGGAGTCGGTGGCGCTCGAGGGCATCGGCTACAAGCTCGAGCGTGACGTGGCGCCGGGCGAGGCGATCTTCATCGATCTGGACGGCAAGCTCTACACCAGGCAGTGCGCCGACAATCCGCTGCTGAACTCCTGCATTTTCGAATACGTCTACCTGGCTCGGCCGGATTCGTGCATCGACGGCGTGCCGGTCTACGATGCGCGGCTGCGCATGGGCGACTACCTGGCCGAGAAGATCCGCAGCGAGGTCAGCGCCGGCGATATCGACGTGGTGATGCCGATTCCCGATTCGAGCCGGCCGGCGGCGATGCAGGTTGCCAACAAGCTGGGCCTGAACTATCGCGAGGGCTTCTTCAAGAACCGCTATGTCGGCCGCACGTTCATCATGCCGGGCCAGGCGGTGCGCAAGAAGTCGGTGCGCCAGAAGCTCAACGCGATGGGCGTCGAGTTCAAGGGCAAGAACGTGCTGATCGTGGACGACTCGATCGTGCGCGGCACCACCTCGTTCGAGATCGTGCAGATGGCGCGCGATGCGGGCGCCAACAAGGTGATCTTCGCGTCCGCGGCGCCGCCGGTGAAATTCCCGAACGTCTACGGCATCGACATGCCGACCCGCAGCGAGCTGGTCGCGCATGGCCGCAGCCATGACGAGATCTGCCGCATCATCGGCGCCGACCAGCTGGTCTATCAGGACGTCGAGGCGATGAAGCAGGCGGTGCGCGACATCAACCCGGCGCTGAAGGACTTCGAGGCCTCGTGCTTCGACGGCAAGTACATCACCGGCGATATCGACGAGGCCTATCTGGACCGCCTCGAGACCGCGCGCAGCGAAGCCGACCGCGAGGGCGGCGGCGACACCGAGCGTTCGCAGCTGCATCTGCAGCGCTCGGGCGGCAACGAGTAAGCGGCCGCCGGCTTTCTCCCTCTCCCGCTCGCGGGAGAGGGCCGGGGAGAGGGCGGGGCGCTTGTCGTTACCGATGACGTTGGCATGGCGAGCGCCCTTTACCCCCCCCCCCCCCCCCCCCCCCCCCCGGGGGGGGG
>NZ_AMPR02000297.1:0-2838 GCF_000307735.3 Cupriavidus sp. HPC(L)
GGTCGGCATGCCCGCCGAGTATCTGGCCAAGCAGCTGTTCGATTATCGCGATGGCCGTCGCGTCGATCCGGTGATGGCGCCAATCGCCAAGGCGCTCAAGGACGACGAGGTCGCCGCGGTGGCCCGCTACTACGCGAGCCAGCCGGCGCCGTCGTTGACGCTGGCCGGCGATGGCCAATCCGGCCAGTCGGCCGCGCTGACGCTGCACGCGGCCGGCGACAACGGCCGGGCATTGCCGGCCTGCGCCAATTGCCATGGCGTCGAGGGCGAGGGGCAGGGATTCCTGTTGCCGCGGCTGACCGGGCAGCCGGCCGACTATCTGGCCAGGCAACTCGATGCGTTCCGCACCGGCGGCCGCCACAACGACGACGATGGCGCGATGCGCGGCATCGCACAGCGGCTGGGCGAGGCGGATGCGCGCGCGCTGGCGAGCTTCTACGCGCAGGGTGGGGCGCGCTAACGATGCGGCGGCGATGCGCTGGCGTCGAGCAGGGCGGCGCGCTCAGCCGCCGACCGACACGCCGCAGGCCACACGCCACGCCGCCGGTTCGGTGATCTCGTTGGCGGCCTTTGCCGCGGCCGAAGCGGGCACGCCGCCGGCATTGACGGCCTGGGTTGCGGCATTCGCCGGAGCATTCGCCGAACCATTCGCTGCGGCGTTCGCTGCGACATTCGCACCAACCCCGGCGCCTGCACCCGCCCGCATCACGCGGTTGCGCCCTTCGCGCTTGGCGCGATAAAGCGCACGGTCGGCCGCGTCGAACAGCTGCTCCCAGCTGCGGCGCGCATCGCCGGCGTCCTCGGCCTGCGCGATGCCGATGCTGACGCTGGCATGTCCGCCGATTTCCTCCGGCAGCGCGATGCCAGCGATCCGGGCCCGGATCCGTTCGGCCAGCAGCACCGCTTCCTCTTCGCCGGTGTTCGGGCACAGCAGGCAGAATTCCTCGCCGCCGAAGCGTGCCGCGACGTCGCTGGAGCGGCAGGCGCGGCGCAGCGTCTCGGCGATGTGCTTGAGCACCTGGTCGCCCGCCTGGTGGCCCGCGCGGTCATTGACCTGCTTGAAGCGATCGACGTCGATCACCAGGCAGGACAGCGGCTTGCCGGAACGCCCGGCCTCGGCCGCCAGCGTCATTGCGGCGTCGTCGAGCGCGCCGCGATGAAACAGCCCGGTCAGCGAGTCGAGGCGGGCGCGTGCACGCTGTTCGGCCAGCTGGCGCTCCGCGCTCAGCAGCGTGAAACCGACCACGCCGGACAGCACCGCGATCAGCATCAGCAGCAGCGGCGCCTGCGCCAGCATGCCGGGCTCTTCGGGACCGAGCGGACTCCAGGCGCCGGCACCGCCGGCGGCAAGCGCCAGCGCGAGGCACAGGCCCTGCGCGGCCAGTTGCGCGCAGCAGGCCACCCAAACCAGCGCATGGCCGATCGTATGCGAACGGCGTTCGCGGTTGAGCAGGCGCAGCGCCTGCCAGACGACCAGCGCGGTGATCGCATGGCCCAGCGTGCGGATCGCGCGCTCCGCCATCACGGCGTCCTGTACCGTGGCGATCAACGCCAGCAGCGCCACCGAAGCCACGCCGCCGGCGACCATCGCGCGCAGATGATGCGGGGCCATCGCCATGCCGCTCGCGGCCAGGCCGCGCACCAGCATCAGTTGCGCACCGAGGCACAGCGCCTGCGCCAGCACCGCCCACAGCGGGGCAGGGGCGATCGCACCGAGCGCGAGCGCCATGCCGCCGAGCGAGGCGAAGGCATGGGCGTCGGTCCAGCGCGCACGATGGCCAGCCTGCGCGGCGCCGTAGCGCAGGCCGATCGAGATGCCCAGCGTGCTGGCGAACAGCACCAGCAAGGTCAGATAGGCAGTGGGTAAATCCGGCGACATGCAATCGTCTCCCTGTAGGCGCGCGGCGGCACCGCGACACCGTTGGTGTAAGGCAATGCGCCCCCAGCCATGGCCGGGGCGGCGCGAATACTTGTCAGAGAGCTTGACCCGGATGACGCCGTCGACATTCCCGAAGCTGCGGTCCCTGGTATGGCTCTGTGTTGCCGGTACGCCGACAGGCGCAGCCTGATCCCAGTTGCAGTTGCCATCGCGATTGCATTCGGAACTGCAATGGCAAGCGCGCAGCGAGGCCGCGCATCGAGGCACGGCTTGTGGTTTTTTTCATGATGGTGATTCTACTGATTGCGTCGAATCGCGCGTGTGCGGCATGCCACGTTTGACAATTGTTGACATTCCCTTTTTGTACCGTTCGCTAGGATTCGGCTCGTAGTTACAAATTGATATCCGGGCCGGGGGAGCGACGACGCCGCGTCGTCGAGGCAATAAAACGGGGAAGTCATGGGGAAGCAAGAGGCGGCGCGCATGACGCCGCTGGAGTCCGGGGCAGCCGCTCCCGCGCGCGAACGTCTGCTGCCTCCGGCGTTCGCAACAGGCATTGCCGCCGCGATGGCGCTTTGCCTCGCGCTGATGTTTCCGCGCGAGCCGCTGCGCGACCGTCTGCTTGGCGAAGGGGGGAATGGAGGCCGCGCGCTGGACGGCCCGGCGCTCGCCTATATGGAAGCCTGGCTGCGCGTGTCGCCGCCGGATGCCGCGCTGATGGCGGAGCTGGCCGAGCAGTTTGCGCGCGACGGCAGGCTGGACGAAGCGCAGACGCTGCTGGCACGGATGCATGCCACGGCCGGCGAGGCCGCGCTGCCGATGCTGCGTGCGCGGCTCGATATTGCGCGCCAGCGGGCCAACGCCGCCGCGTCCAACCTGCCGGCGCGCGAGCGCTATCGGACCGAGCTGCGCACGCTGCTGCGGCAGGCCGCGCGGATGCCGGCCCCGCCGTCGGACCT
>NZ_AMPR02000296.1:0-2882 GCF_000307735.3 Cupriavidus sp. HPC(L)
GTGCGCTGCCGAGGCCCTTGACCGCTGCGGCGCTGCGCCCGGGACGGCCCGGGCGGCGCAGCGGGGCGCCTTCCCGCGGTGAAGCGGGCAGGGCGGCAGCGGAAGCGGTGGACGAGCGGGAGCGGCGGGCGGTCATGGTCGGGATCTCGTTCGCTGGATATTAATTGGCGCATTAATTAATTCAAGGCCTGTTACAAAGAAGCCGGCGTTGCGCTGTCGCGCGCACGCCGGCCCGGCCTTGCCTCGCGGGGTGTTACTGCCGCGCGTTGCGCCGGTTATCCGGCCACGGCGTGTTGAAGTTGGTGCGAAACGGGTTGATGTCGAGGCCGCCGCGCCGCGTATAGCGCGCGTAGACCGCCAGCTTGACCGGCTTGCACTGGCGCAGCACGTCCACGAAGATGCGCTCGACGCACTGCTCGTGGAACTCGTTGTGGTTGCGGAAGGAGATCAGGTATTTCAGCAGTCCCTCCTGGTCGATCGGCGCGCCGACATAGCGGATCTGCACGCTGCCCCAGTCGGGCTGGCCGGTGACCAGGCAGTTCGACTTCAGCAGATGCGAGACCAGCGTCTCCTCGACCGGCGTCTCTTCCTGATCCGCGCGCAGCAGCTGCGGCGCCGGCTCGTAGATGTCGGTCTCGATATCGAGCCGGTCCAGCAGCAGGCCGTCGAGCTCGCCCATCTGCTGGCGGGCGAAGTCGGGTTCGGCGGTCAGCCGCACCTGCACCGCGCCGCCGGTGGCTTCGGACAGGTCCTGCCGCAGCAGCTGCTGCAGCGCCTCGGGGGATTCGAGCCGGGTCTGGTTGAAGCTGTTCAGGTACAGCTTGAACGATTTCGATTCGACGATGTTCGGCGTGTCGGCCGGAATGATGAAGCTGGCCAGCGCGACCTGGGGCTTGCCTTTCGGATTGAGCCAGGACAATTCGTAGGCATTCCAGATGTCCACGCCGAAGAACGGCACCGCGCGGCCTTCGGGCAGGCCGATCTCGGCACGCTTGGGCGCGCGCGGGATCGGAAACAGCAGGCTGGCGTCGTACTCGGTCTTGTAGGCCGAGACTTTGCCCAGCGGCGAATGTTCGGGCACGGTCATGAGGACTCCTGTCGGGTTCCGCGATGCACGGATTTGCAGTGGTTCGGGCGGTTCGGCGGCGCGGCGCAGGCCGTCACGCCAGGAACAGCTTGTAGACGGGGTTGTCGGTTTCTTCCCAGTGTAAGTAACCGAGCGTGGCAAGGAAGGCCTTGAATTCGCGCTTCTCGTTCTTCGGCACCTGGATGCCGACCAGGATGTTCGACGTGTCGGCGCCCTGGTTGCGGTAGTGGAACAGGCTGATGTTCCAGTTCGGGCTCATGCTCGACAGGAATTTCATCAGCGCGCCCGGGCGCTCCGGGAATTCGAAGCGGTACAGCAGCTCGTCCTGGGCCAGCGCGGAGTGCCCGCCGACCATATAGCGGATGTGCTGCTTGGCCAGCTCGTCGTTCGACAGGTCCAGCGCGGCAAAGCCGTGGCGGCGGAAGGCCGCGGCGATCTTGTCGCTTTCGGCGCGGCTGCCGATCTGCACGCCGACGAAGATGTGCGCGAGCTGGTTGTCGGCGATCCGGTAGTTGAACTCGGTCACGTTGCGCGTGCCCAGCTGTTCGCAGAAGCGGCGGAAGCTGCCGCGTTCCTCGGGGATGGTCACCGCGAACACCGCCTCGCGCGCCTCGCCGACCTCGGCCCGTTCGGCGACGAAGCGCAGGCGGTCGAAGTTCATGTTGGCGCCCGAGGCGATCGCCACCAGGTTCTTGCCCTTGAGCTTCTCGCGCTCGGCATACGCCTTCAGTCCGGCAACGGCCAGCGCGCCCGAGGGCTCAAGGATGCTGCGGGTGTCCTGGAACACGTCCTTGACGCCGGCGCACAGCGCATCGGTATCGACCAGCACGATCTCGTCGACCAGCTCGCGCGCGATGCGGAAGGTCTCCTTGCCGGCCAGCTTGACCGCGGTGCCGTCCGAGAACAGGCCCACGTCCTTCAGTTCGACGCGCTTGCCGGCATCGATCGAGCGCTTCATCGCATCGGAATCGACCGTCTGCACGCCGATCACCTTGATCTCCGGCCGCACCGCCTTGATGTACGACGCCACGCCGGCGATCAGGCCGCCGCCGCCGATCGCGACGAACACCGCGTGGATCGGACCCGGGTGCTGGCGCAGGATTTCCATCGCGACGGTGCCCTGGCCGGCGATCACCTCGGGATCGTCGAACGGATGGATGAAGGTCAGCTTGTGCTTGCGCTGCAGTTCGGCGGCGTGCTGGTAGGCGTCGCTGTACGACTCGCCGTGCAGCACCACCTGCACCCACTTGCCGCCGTGCTTGCGCACCGCGTCGATCTTGACCTGCGGCGTGGTCACCGGCATCGCGATGATGGCCTTGCACTCCATCCGCGCCGCGGCCAGCGCGACGCCCTGCGCGTGGTTGCCGGCCGAGGCGGCGATCACGCCGCGCTTCAGTTCGTCGGGCGTCAGCGAGGCCATCTTGTTGTAGGCGCCGCGCAGCTTGAACGAGAACACCGGCTGGGTGTCCTCGCGCTTGAACCAGACTCCGTTGCCGATTCGCGCCGACAGTTCGCGGGCGTAGGTCAGCTCGGTCTCCTGCGCCACGTCATACACCTTGGCGGTCAGGATCTTTTTCAGGTAGTCGGGTTTGCTGGCTGTCTTGCGGGTCATGTCGACGACCGGCGCGGGGCCGGATGGGATGGACGGAAGAAGGCGGAGGGCCGGCGCTGGGGGCGGGGCGCAGGGGCGGCTCGGGGTCGCGGCGCGCCGTGCTGCTGCGTGGCTGCGCCGCCCCCGGCATCGGCCGTGGCATTCGGGAAACCGCTAATGATAAAGGATCGGGCGGCGCCGGGT
>NZ_AMPR02000295.1:0-2901 GCF_000307735.3 Cupriavidus sp. HPC(L)
CTCGCCGCCTCGCCGCCTCGCCGCCGTCGGCCGCTACTCTCAGATTCCCAGCGTTCCCAGGAGCTCGATCCCATGCCTACCGAACCGATTGCCTCACAGACCGCCTCACAGACTGCCTCGCCGATGCTGCTCGATGCCGCCCAGACCGCGGCGCGGCTGCCGTATCCGGATCTGGCCGTCGCCATTGCCGACATGCTTGGCGAACTGCGCGCCGGCACCGCGATGGCGCCGCCGCGGCTGGCGCTGCCGGTCGGCGACGTGAGCGCCGCGGCCCCTGAGGGCGAGGGAACGCTGCTGGTGATGCCGGCACGCAATGCCGACCTGGTGATGACCAAGAACATCACCGTCCATCCGGGCAATCCGGCGCGCGGGCTGCCCAATATCCTCGGCGAAGTGGTGGTGGCCGACGCGCATACCGGCGTGCGGCTGGCGCTGCTGGACGGACCGACGGTGACCGGACGACGCACGGCCGCGGTGTCGCTGCTGGCGGCGCAGCGCTTCGCCGCGCGGCCCGACGGCGAGCTGCTGATCGTCGGCGCCGGCGTGCAGGCCACCACGCATCTCGAGGCCTTCGCCGCCGGGCTGCCGCTGCGGCGGGTCTGGCTGCATTCGCGCACGGCGGACAAGGCCCATGCGCTGGCGGCGCATGCGCGGCGGCTTGGTCTGGAGGCCGAGGTCATCGATTCCGCCGGCGACATCGACACGGTGCTCGCGCGCGTGTCGATGGTGGTCACCGTGACGTCGAGCCGCACGCCGGTGCTGCCGGACCTGGCCGCCGGCTGCTGGCGCGACGACCACTTCATCGCCGCGGTCGGGGCGTTCCGGCCCGACATGTGCGAGCTGCCGCCGGCGCTGTGCCGCGGCGCCGCGCAGGCGGGACGGTTGCTGGCCGATACGCTGTTCGGCATCGAGGACGAGGCCGGCG
Source organism: Cupriavidus sp. HPC(L) (assembly GCF_000307735.3). Lineage (NCBI taxonomy): Bacteria > Pseudomonadati > Pseudomonadota > Betaproteobacteria > Burkholderiales > Burkholderiaceae > Cupriavidus > Cupriavidus sp. HPC(L). The sequence goes on from NZ_AMPR02000295.1 coordinate 926, forward strand.
ACCTGCTGCAGGCCGGCATCGACTGGGCCGCGGTGCAGCCGTTCGAGACGGCGATCCTGGCCGCCGACGCGATCCGCGCGCGCAGCGGCAGTCCGCTGGTGTTCAAGAGCGTCGGCTATGCGCTGTGGGATCTCGCGGCCTGCGCGCTGGCGGTGCGAAGCGCCGGGGCATGACGGCGCCGACGGTGTGCAAGGCGCCGATGGCGCCGATGGCGCCGGTCGCATCGGGCCGCCGGTCGCTGTCACATTCCTGAGACACTTCTGCCGCCTCTCTCCCGGCTGTGGTGGCCCTTTGGATACCGCGGATTGCGGTAAACCCTCGATTTAGTGGCGCGCCTCTACAAAATGTCTCTAGATTGAAACGATGTCGGCATCGGCAGCGGGATAATGCTGCCCTTGCAGTTGAAAACCACGAAGGAGAGAGGATGTCGCACAACAAGAAAATCCTGGTGGCTGTCGCGGCCATGGTAGTGGGCGGAGCCGCCCAGGCACAGTCGGCCGGCAGCACCGTCGTCAGCGCGGGCTGGTTCCGCGTGATGCCGAACAGCTCGGCCGATCCGCTGACCATCGACAGCGTCGGTGGCCGCCCGGTGAACATGCAGCGTCCCAATACCGGCGCCGACATCAAGGCGGCCAATACGCTGGGCCTGTCGATCGACCACTTCGTCACCGACCACATCTCGGCCGAGTTCGTCGTCGGTATCCCCCCGGAGCACGATGTCGAGGGCGACAAGGGCTACGGCAGGTACGGCAAGCTCGGTACGGTGCGCCAGTGGAGCCCGGCGGTGCTGGTCAAGTACCACTTCCTCGAGCCCGCCTCGCGCTTCCGCCCCTATGTAGGCCTGGGCGTCAACTACACCTGGTTTACCGACGAGACGATCACCAACCAGCAGTTCGTGCGCCAGGAGTTCGGCCCGAACGCCACGATGACCGCGAGCGCCAAGTCGTCGTGGAATCCGGTCTTCAACATCGGCGCGAACTACAAGATCAACGAGCGCTGGCATGTGGGCCTGTCGGTGTCCTACCTGCCGCTGGATACCCGCGCGACCTTCGTCACGCGCAATTCCGCGCAGGGCGGCGCCACCGTGGTGTCGCATACCAAGATCAAGATCGATCCGATCGTGACCTTCCTGAACGTCGGCTACCGCTTCTGAGCGTCGCCGCTATGACGTCATTCCCGCGCGCGCGGCAATCCAGCGTCTTTTGAAGCCACTGGGTCCCCGCCTGCGCGGGGACGACAACCCAAGGCCGGCTCAGCCCTTGACCGGATAGCCCGCCGCTTCGATCGCCTCCCGCACCTCCTGCACATCGGCGTCCGCTTCCACGCTGACCGCCTGCGCCGCAATATCGGCCGACACGCGCGCGTCGGGATCGACCTGCTTCACCGCACGCGTGATCGCACCCACGCAGTGATTGCAGGACATGCCTTCCACTTGAAACTGCATCATCGTTGAACTCCTCGGTATGGGTGATGAATCCGGGCCACTCGTCGTCCCCGCGAAAGCGGGGACCCAGCGGCTTCAGCAGGCGGTGGATTCCCGCGTGCGCGGAAATGACGCGACGGCATTCCGGTACAACGGCGCCATTGTGAACCTTCCCATCATGTCAACCGCAAGCGCCGCCGCCGCATCGCGAAAACTGGCGCATCGGCCTTGACCTTCCTAGCATGGTAAGGTCCAGCATCCAGTGACAGGCTATGTCAACGAGGATGTCAACCGCCATGTCCACTTCTTCACTTCCGCTGTCGCCGGCCCCGTCCGGTGCCGATACCACGCCCGCCGCGCCCGAATGGCGCCTGCCGATCGAGGGGATGACCTGCGCCTCCTGCGTGCGCCGGGTCGAGAACGCGCTGGCCAAGGTGCCGGGCGTGCGTTCCGTCGCGGTCAACCTGGCCACCGAGGAGGCCACCGTGCAGGCCGACAGCGCCGCCGTGCTGCCGGCGGCCGCCGACGCCGTCGCCGCCGCCGGCTACGCGGT
>NZ_AMPR02000294.1:0-2901 GCF_000307735.3 Cupriavidus sp. HPC(L)
CAGGGCGGCGGCGATGGTGCCGCCGCGGCCGAGGGCGGCAAGGCCGGGCGCAACGGCTCGGGCCTGAGCCATGCGCTGTCGAGCGCCCGCATCCGCTTCTTCAAGCGGCTGGCCGGGCTGCACGGCCCGAGCGCGAAGTCGGTCTGCGGCCTGCATTTCATCATTCACCTGCGCGCGGACATGCTGCGCTGGTACAAGAAGATCCCCGGCCTGCGCGCGCTCGACGAAGACCTCGAGGGCCTGCTGTCGAATTGGTTCGACGTCGGCCTGCTCGAGCTGCAGCCGATCACCTGGGATTCGCCGGCGTCGCTGCTGGAAAAGCTGATCCGCTACGAGGCGGTGCACGAGATCGCCTCCTGGGCCGATCTGCGCAACCGGCTCGATTCGGATCGCCGCTGCTACGCGTTCTTCCATCCGCGCATTCCGCGCGAGCCGCTGATCTTCGTCGAAGTCGCCTTCGTGCCGGAGATGGCGGCCAACGTGCAAAGCCTGCTCGACGAAGCGGCGCCGCAGGAAGACCTGCGCCGCGTCAAATGGGCGATCTTCTATTCGATTTCGAATACGCAGCCGGGCCTGCGCGGCGTCAGCTTCGGCAATTTCCTGCTCAAGCGCGTCATCGAGGAATTGCAGCGCGATTTTCCCAAGGTCAAGCAGTACGCCACGCTGTCGCCGATACCGGGTTTCGCCGACTGGCTGCGCAAGCAGGACGGCGATACCGTCGCCAAGGTGCTGGGTGGCAAGTGCATGCAGCGCTGGAGCGCCCGCGCGCCGGCCGCGGGCGAGACCACGCCGCCGGCGGTACCGGCCACCGGTGCCGAATGGCTTGCCGCGTTGGGTGCGGGCTCGGACGACGCGCTGGTGCGCGACAGCGGCCTGGCGCTGGCCGCGCACTTCCTGGTGCACGCGCGCAACGGTGCGCTGCCAGCCGACCCGGTGGCGCGTTTTCACCTCGGCAATGGCGCCTGCGTCGAGCGGCTGAACTGGGGTGCGGACCTGTCGAGCAAGGGGCGCGCGCAGTCGTGCGGCATGATGGTCAATTACCTGTACGTGCCGGAGGCGCTCGACGACAATCTGGCCAAGCTCGGCGAGGGCAATCCGCGCATCAGCCGGTCTGTCGCCAAGCTGCTGGCGCGTTCCTGAGGGGAGGGAGCCGGCGGGCATGGACGTGCCGGCTCGCATTGCGCGCCGCATCGCATCACCGCCTCATCCACATCATCCAGTTTCGGCAGTGCATTTTCGACGGGAAGTTCCAACGCGGTTGACACCAGTAGTTCACATCGCATTTTCATAAGACAAAGCGAGGAGACACACCATGGAACGTAGTCAGTTCAAGCGGACGGCAACGATGTTGGCAGTGGCCGGCGGCATCGCGATGATGGCGCTCGCGCCGGCGGCGGCGCAGGAACCGTGGCCGTCCAGGCCGGTCACGATCGTCGTGCCGTTCCCGGCCGGCGGCGGCACCGATGCCTTTGCCCGCCCGCTGGCGGCGCAATTGTCCAAGCAGCTCGGCAAGCAGTTCGTCATCGACAACCGCGGCGGCGCGGGCGGCACGGTCGGCGCCAGCCTCGCCTCGAAGGCCGCGCCCGATGGCTACACGATCTTCATCGGCGGCGCGCACCATGTGATCGCGCCCTCGTTCTACAAGAAGCTCGACTACGACATCGAAAAGGACTTCGTGCCGATCACCGTGATCGCGCAGCCGCCGCAGGTGGTGGTGGTCAACCCGACCAAGGTCCAGGCCAAGACGCTGCAGGAACTGATCGCCTACGCGCGCCAGAATCCCGGCAAGCTGAACTACGGTTCGGCCGGCAACGGGTCGTCGCACCATCTGGCCGGCGAGCTGTTCAAGATCCAGACCAAGACCTTCATCACGCATATCCCGTACAAGGGCGCGGGCCCGGCGCTGTCCGACCTGATCGCCGGCCAGGTCGACATGGTGTTCGACGGGCTGGGTTCGTCGGCCCAGCATATCCGCGGCGGCCGCATCCGCGCGCTGGCGGTGGCCGCGCCCAAGCGCTCGCCGGCGTTCCCCGACGTGCCGACCGCGGCCGAGGCGGGCGTGCCGAACTACGAGGTGTCGACCTGGTATGCGCTGTGGGTGCCGAAGAACACGCCCAAGGAGATCAGCGACAAGCTCTACGCCGAGGTCAACAAGGCCCTGAATACGCCGGAGCTCAAGCAAATCTGGCTGAACAACGGCTCGGAGACGCCGTCGTACACGCCGGACCAGTTCGCGCAGTTCCAGCGCGCCGAGATCAAGCGCTGGGCGCAGGTGGTGCAGCAGTCCGGCGCCAAGATGGATTGATGGCGATGATGTGCGCGACGACGTCGATGGCCACGCCCGACCCGCGGAGGGCCCTGTGAGCGGCGCGGTCAGCTTCGAGCGCGATGGCGACATCGCGCTGGTCACGCTGTCGAATCCGGGCAAGCTCAACGCGATCTCCGAGGCGATGTGGCGCGCGCTGGCCGATGGCTTTGCGGGCCTGTCGGCGGACCGCACGCTGCGCTGCGTGGTGCTGCGCGGCGCCGACGGCAACTTCGCCGCCGGCGCCGATATCGCCGAGTTTCCGCGGCTGCGCGGCGATCCGGCCTCGGTGCGCGCCTACCATGTCGACCTGCTGGCGCCGGCACTGGCTGCGATCGCCGGCTGCCTGCATCCGACCGTGGCCTGCATCGAGGGCGTCTGCGTCGGCGGCGGGCTGGAGATCGCCTGCCATTGCGATCTGCGGATCGCGGCGACGGACAGCCGCTTCGGCGTGCCGATCAACAAGCTGGGTTTCCCGATGGCGCCGGGCGAGCTGCAGGGCCTGCTGGCGCTGGCGGGCCGCGCGGCGACGCTGGAGATCCTGCTCGAGGGCCGGGTGTTCGATGCGGCCGAGGCGCAGGCCAAGGGTTTGCTGA
>NZ_AMPR02000293.1:0-2926 GCF_000307735.3 Cupriavidus sp. HPC(L)
CGGTGCTCGGCGGCCGCGCGCGCCGCGTCGCCCGGCGTCATCCGCAGGTGGCAGGCGAACTCGACAACGGCCAGCATCTGCTGCTCGGCGCCTATCGCCATACCCTCGCGCTGATGCGCCGCGCCGGCGTCGATCCCGATGCCGCGCTGCTGCGGCTGCCGCTGCAGATGGCCTATGCCGACGGCTGGCAGCTGCAGGCGCCGCGCCTGCCGGCGCCCTGGCATCTGCTCGGCATGGGCCTGACCGCCCGTGGACTGGGCTGGCGCGAGCGCGCTGCATTGGCGCGGGCGCTGTCGCGGCTGCGCGCCGACCGCGATGCGGACGATGCCGAAGATGCAGTCGATGGCACCGATGCCGGCACCGCCGGCGAGACCGTCGCCGCGTGGCTGGCGCAGGCACCGTCGTCGCTGCGGGAACGCCTGTGGTTCCCGCTGTGCGTGGCCGCGCTGAACACGCCGGCCGAACAGGCCGATGCCCGCGTATTCCGCCGCGTGCTGCGCGACAGCCTGCTGGCGGCGCGCGGCGACAGCGACATGCTGGTGCCGCGCCGGGACCTGAGCCGGCTGTTTCCCGAGGCCGCCGCGCAGGCGATCGTTGCCGCGGGCGGCACGGTGCGGACCGGCGCCGCGGTACAGCAGATCTCGCAAGCCCAGCACGGCTGGCTGCTGCAGACCGGTGCCGGCCAGCAGGAAGTCGCGCAGTTGGTCATCGCCACCGCGCCGCGGCAGGCGGCGCGGCTGCTGGCGCAGATCACGCATCGCTCGCACCAGCCCGCGCTGCAGGCGGCCGCGGCGAAGCTGCAGGCGTTCGACCATGTGCCGATCGTCACGCTGTATCTGAACGTCGGCGCGCTGCGCCTGCCGCGTCCGTTTCTTGCGCTCGACGCCAGCGCCGCCGCGCCGGGTCAGTTCGTCTTCGATCGCGCCGCGCTGTCGACCGAACCCGACGCATCGGCCGCGCCGGACCGCGACAACGTCTGGTCGGTCGTGATCAGCGCGGCCGACGATGCCGCAGCGATGCCGCAGGCGGAACTGGCGCGGCGCGTGCGCGCGCAGCTTGCCGCGCAACTGGCGCCCTGCATCGGCGATGCCGCGCGCCTTGCCGATGCGCGCGGCGAATTCGTGATCGCCGAACGCCTGGCCACGTTCCGCTGCGTGCCGGGCCTGGCGCGTCCCGGCAACGATATCGGCGTGCCGCGCCTGGCGCTGGCCGGCGACTATACCGACGGGCCCGACCGGGCATACGGACCGTATCCGGCCACCATCGAAGCGGCGACGCGCAGCGGCTCGGCGGCCGCGGCGCTGCTGCAGCGCGAGCGCGTGCCGTCCGCCGAGACGGCATGACGTTCGCCGCATGACCCTCCTTCCCATCGACGTACCGAAGAGCCAGCACATGCATTCCCCCTCTCCTTCCCTTGGCCAGTCCATTCTCGATGCCGCCGATGCGCTCGCGCGCTTCTCCGATATGGAGGGCGGCCTCACGTGCGCCTATCTGACGCCGGCCCATCGCGCCGCCGCCGCGATGCTGGCCGAGCGCATGCGCGCGGCAGGCATGCAGGTGCGCGTCGATGCGATCGGCAACGTGATCGGCCGCTACGAGGCCGATCCGTCCGCCGGCCCGGATGCAAAGGTACTGATGACCGGTTCGCACTTCGACACGGTCCGCAACGGCGGGCGCTATGACGGCCGGCTCGGCATCCTGCTGCCGATCGCGGTGGTCGGCGCGCTGAACGAGGCCGGCATCCGGCTGCCCTACCATTTCGAGGTGGTCGGCTTCGCCGAGGAGGAGGGGCTGCGCTTCAAGACCAGCTTCCTGGCCAGCAGCGTGCTGGCCGGCCGCTTCGACCCGGCGCTGCTGGCGCGCGCCGACGCCGACGGCATCACGCTGGCGCAGGTGCTGGCGCAATCCGGTCTGCCGGGCGGCGGCGATCCCGAGGCGCTGCGCACGGCCGCGGTCGACCCGGCGACGCTGCTCGCCTTCGTCGAGGTCCATATCGAACAGGGACCGGTGCTGCTGCACCATGACCTGCCGCTGGGCATCGTCACGCAGATCGCCGGCAGCAGCCGCTTCCAGGTGCGGGTCGAGGGGCTGGCCAGCCATGCCGGCACCACGCCGATGACGATGCGCAAGGATGCGGCCGCCGCGGCCGCCGAGATGGTGCTGCTGGTCGAGTCGCGCTGCGCGCAGGCGCCAACGCTGGTCGGCACGGTGGGCCAGCTGCAGGTGCCGAACGGCTCGAGCAACGTGATTCCCGCCGCGTGCCACTTCTCGATGGATATCCGCGCCGGCGAGGATGCCGTGCGCGAGGCCGCGATCGCCGATATCGTCGCCGGCATCGACGCGATCGCCGCGCGCCGCGGCGTGCGTGCCGAGGTGGAACGGGTGCCGCCGGTCAACAACGCGCCGTGCGCGCCGTGGCTGCGCGAGCAATTCGCGGCGGTGCTGAACAAGCGCGGCCTGCAGGCCTTCGAGCTGCCGTCCGGTGCCGGGCACGACGCGATGATGATGCAGCGGATCACCGACGTGGCGATGCTGTTCGTCCGCTGCGGCAACGGCGGCATCAGCCACAACCCGCTGGAGACCATTACCGCGGAGGACGCGCAGCTGGCGGCGGAGGTGTTCGTCGATTTCCTGCGGCATTTCAAGGGGCGGTGAGCGCAGCCGCGGAGAGCGGGCCGTCGCTGCGCTCTACCTCTTGCAGGAAGCCGCGGAGAAAGAGCTGTCGCTCCCCTCTCCCGCGAGCGGGAGAGGGGTTGGGGGAGAGGGCAAGGGCGTACGTCCTGGCTGACGACGTACGCTTTGGAACGGCTGTTCCCTTTCCCCCGCCCCTCTCCCGCACGCGGGAGAGGGGGAGAAAACCATCGGGCACTGCTGCAACCGCTAGCCTTCCTTTGCCTTGCTGCTCAATTGCCGTGGTACATCTCCC
>NZ_AMPR02000292.1:0-2933 GCF_000307735.3 Cupriavidus sp. HPC(L)
GTAATCAGAGGCAAGCAAGCATGTCCGACATCCTGCAGAAGATCCTGGCCGTCAAGGCCGACGAAGTCAGCGCCGCGCGCAGGCTGGGCAGGTCGCGGCGCTTGCGCGCGGCGCTGACTTCGTCGGCCTTGACGGCCAGGATCTTCTGCAGGATGTCGGACATGCTTGCTTGCCTCTGATTACTGGAACTGCCGCGTGGCCTGCACGAACTCGTCGAGCTTGGCGCGCGCCGCGCCGCTGGCGATCGCCTCGCGCGCGCGGGCGATGCCGTCCTCGATCGACGAGGCGACATTGGCCGCGTACAGCGCGGTGCCGGCGTTCAGCGACACGATCTCGCGCGGGGTGCCCGGCACGTTGGACAGCGCCTCGAGCAGCATCTCCTTCGATTCGGCGGCGTCTGCCACCTTCAGGCCGCGGTTCGAGATCATCGACAGGCCGAAGTCCTCCGGGTGGATCTCGTATTCGCGCACCTCGCCGTCCTTCAGTTCGCCCACCAGCGTGGCCGCGCCCAGCGACACCTCGTCCATGCCGTCCTTGCCGTAGACCACCAGCGCATGGCGCGCGCCCAGGCGCTGCATCACGCGGACCTGGATGCCGACCAGGTCGGGGTGGAACACGCCCATCAGGATATTGGGCGCGTCGGCCGGGTTGGTCAGCGGGCCCAGGATGTTGAAGATCGTGCGGACGCCCATTTCCTTGCGGATCGGCGCGACGTTCTTCATCGCGGGATGGTGGGTCGGCGCGAACATGAAGCCGATGCCGGTCTGCGCGATGCACTGGCCGACCTGCTCGGGCGTCAGCATGATATTGACGCCGAGCGCCTCCAGCACATCGGCGCTGCCGGACCTGGAGCTGACGCCGCGGTTGCCGTGCTTGGCGATGCGCGCGCCGGCCGCGGCCGCGACGAACATCGATGCGGTCGAGATATTGAAGGTATGCGAGCCGTCGCCACCGGTGCCGACGATGTCGACGAAATGCTCGCGCTCGGACACCGTGACCTTGTTGGCGAATTCGCGCATCACCTGCGCCGCGGCGGTGATTTCGCCGATGGTCTCCTTCTTGACGCGCAGCCCGGTCAGGATCGCGGCGGCCATCACCGGCGAGATCTGCGCCTGCATGATCTGCCGCATCAGATGCAGCATCTCGTCGTGGAAGATCTCGCGGTGTTCGATGCAGCGCGTCAGCGCTTCCTGGGGCGTGATGGGCATGGCGGTCTCGCAGGCGTGGGGTTTGTTCGATCCGTTCGATGGGGCGCGTGAGGGGGCGGTAGCGAGGGCGGCGGCGAGCGGGGCATCGAGCCGTTTCATCGCGCCACCTTCAGGAAGTTCTCCAGCAGCGTGTGTCCGTGTTCGGACAGGATCGACTCGGGATGGAACTGCACGCCCTCGATCGCGAACTGCTTGTGCCGCACGCCCATGATCTCGCCGTCGGGCGTCCACGCGGTGACTTCCAGGCAGTCGGGCAGCGTCTCGCGCTCGATCGCCAGCGAATGATAGCGCGTCACGTCGAACGCCCTGGGCAGGCCGGCGAACACGCCCTGCTGCGTGGTCTCGATGCGGCTCACCTTGCCGTGCATCACCTGCTTGGCGCGGATGACCTTGCCGCCGAACGCCTCGCCGATCGCCTGATGGCCCAGGCATACGCCCAGGATCGGCAGCTTGCCGGCGAAGTGCTTGAGCACGGCCACCGAGATGCCGGCCTCGGCCGGGCTGCACGGTCCGGGCGAGATGCAGATGCGCTCGGGCGCCAGCGCCTCGATTTCCTCGATCGTGATCTCGTCGTTGCGGTGGGTCCGCACGTCGGCGCCGAGCTCGCCGAAGTACTGCACCAGGTTGTAGGTGAACGAGTCGTAGTTGTCGATCATCAGCAGCATGATTCACCCGGCTTGATGTTGGTGGAAACGGAAGGCGCGTGAAGCACGCGTGCGGCGGGCACGCGAAGCGGCAAGCGCGGCTGGCGCGCGGCGGTATTCGAAACGGTTGAAGCGGGGGAGGGGTTCGACGGCATCGGCAGATCTCCTGGGTATCTAGGAGCCGCCGCACCGGTGAGCTGTCGGACCGCACGTATGCCAACCGGAACGGCGGCAAGGTGCGAACAAGAACGCAACGACGTGCCGCTTCCTAGTGGAAGCGCCACCAACGGGACGAATGCGACGAAACGGTCGGAGCCCGGAAGGTCATCGTGGTTCTGCGTCAGACGATTGGATGATCGGGGTGATCAGGTCGATCGGGGTGTGTTCGGAGGTTACACGGAAAGCGACGCTTTGTGGGACACCGCGCATCCGGAACGAAGTCGCTACTTTAACTTGCCTCGCATGCCGGTGTCGAGCGCGAGCGCCGCCCGGCCGCGGGCCCGTCCCGCAATCCCCAACCAAGGGAGGGGGCTGCGGAAGCGGAATTTGGCGTGTTTTCTATCGTTCACAATCGATTTTCAGCTTCTTCACTACACTTTGCGAAGTTTTGCGGCTCCGCACCTTGCGCTTCTGCAGCGGTTGCGGTTGCACGACGCCATCCCCTCTGCGATGGCCATCCGGCGCGGTTCTTCGGTGCCCGCCGGATCCCGTAGGTCCTCCCCCGTCGATCTCCGCAGGCGGGACAGACCCGATCGGGTTCCGTGCCCTCGTGCCGCCCTTCCCTAGCCGATAACGGACTCGCGTGCGCGCCATCGATGCACGCCGCGGGCGCTTGACCATCACAGCGAGACAGGCTGCGGAGTCCCAATGGAGTCTTTGATGACGCGTCATTCGCGCTCTCCTGCCCGCGTTCCGGCCGATAGCCGCCGTCTGCGGGCGTTGCGGCGGCGTACCCCGGTGCAGCTGGCTGTCGGGCTGGCGGCGGCGATGTCGTGCCTGGCGGTGCCGGCCCATGCCGCACCGGCGCAGGCCGACCAGCCACCGGCGCAGGCGGACCGGCAATACGATGCGCTGATCCAGC
>NZ_AMPR02000291.1:0-2934 GCF_000307735.3 Cupriavidus sp. HPC(L)
AAGCCTCCGCGGCGGGCTTGTCCTGCGCCGCGGCCGCGCCCGACAGGGCCATGCCCGCCGTGCCCAGCGCCAGCGCCATGGCGCCGGCCGTCAGGAATCGTTTGAACCAGCTAGTCATCTGAATACCTCTTGTCGCTCTTGTATGGCTCGTTTGTTGGCGTCGGCGTGGCGTTACAGCGCGTCGCCGCCGGTCTCCCCGGTACGGATCCGGATGACCTGCTCGATCGGCGCGACGAAGATCTTGCCGTCGCCGATCTTGCCGGTGCGGGCCGACTTCTCGATCGCCTCGATCGCGCGGTCGACCACATCGTCGGGCACCGCGACCTCGATCTTGACCTTGGGCAGGAAGTCGACGATGTATTCGGCGCCGCGGTACAGCTCGGTATGGCCCTTCTGGCGGCCGAAACCCTTGACCTCGGTGACGGTGATGCCGGACACGCCCACGTCCGACAGCGCTTCACGCACTTCGTCGAGCTTGAACGGCTTGATGACGGCGATGATCAGTTTCATCCGTGTTCTCCTGAGAGCGCGGCCCCGTTTGCCGGCGGGGCCCGCTCGTGCTGACCGTGTTTAGAAAGTCTTGGTGAGCGTGGCGACCACCGTGGCCTTGCCCATGTAGCGGCCCGAGGTGTTGGTGTAGACGCCGCGCTTGGCATTGGTGTCGATGTACGTGACCGCCGCCGAGAAGCCGTTGCCCAGGTCCTTGGTCAGGCCGAGCTTCCAGTCGGTGTACGAGGCGTCCGCCACGTTCTGCACTTTCTGGTAGCCGACGTGCGCGTTCAGCGTCAGACCCCAGAACTCGAGCGGCACGTTGGCCGCCAGGTCGACGTACCAGCTGTTCGTGCTGTCGTAGAAGCCGAACAGGTTGGTCGGCGCGTACGAGTACTTCAGGAACACCGGGCCGTAGCCGATGCCTGCGTAGATTTCAGTGGTGTACGGCCGCGTGAAATTGGCCGGATAGTCGCCGGGGTAGTAGTACTGCAGCACGCCGACGTCGTAGTTCCACTTGCCGTCGCCGAAGGTGTTCTTGAAGCCGGCGTAGAAGTCCATCTCGATCGGCGCCGACACCTCGTCGTTGCTGTCGTTCAGCCAGCTGATGCTCGAGTTCCAGTTGCCCGCGTAGAAGCCGCTCGCATGGCTGTAGTCGAAGCCGCCCTGGATCGCCGGCCGGCGGTTGCTCTGCATGATCCCGCGGTAGCGGTATTCGGAGGCCAGCGTCACGTTCGCCGTGAACGTATGCGGCGAGGCCGCTTCGGCGGTCGCGGGCGCGCTCTGCGCCAGCGCGGTGGTGGCGGAACCGCACAGCGTCAGCGCGCCGATGGCGAGGGCCAGCGTCTTCATGGATTTCTTCTCCTTTTCCTTGGGCTCGGGACTTCTCTGTCAGGCCGATACTGCAACTGCCATGCCAGGGTCCGCCGGCGCGCGGGCGCGCGTGGGTCGCGTTGCAAGCGCGCGGGGGACGGAGAATGAAAAGGCGTTTCCCGCTGCCTTCGGAAAGCCCGCAACATGGGGCCCGGCGGGCGGCGCCGGGTTAAATGCTGTGTCCGATGGAACCGGGCCGCTTTCCCCGGCGCGCTTCACGGGCCATAATCGGCCCATGCCACCGGCTGGTGCCGGCCGCCGCCATGGGCGCGCACTGCACCGATAACGTGCAGATGCGCCCATCCGGCCGCCCCCGCCGCCCCCGATCGATGCACCCCGACGGTGCAGAAGGAGAAACCGATGAAACCGACCGATCTCTTCAACGACCTGCAGAGCAAGGTCAGCGAGGTACTGCGCAATTCGCCCGCCAAGGACATCGAGAAGAATGTCCGCAGCATGATGACCCAGGGCTTTGCCAAGCTCGATCTGGTCACCCGCGAGGAATTCGACGTGCAGTCGCAGGTGCTGGCCCGCACGCGTGCGCGGCTGGAGGAACTGGAGATGCGTGTCGCGGACCTGGAACGCCGCGCCGGCATGGCCGGGGCGGCGGGCGTGGGACCGGCCACGGTCGGCACCGCCGGCGCCGGCACCACGGCCTCGGCCACCTCGGTACCGGGCTCGACCACGCCCGAGCCGGGCACCGGGCCGACGAACCCGGGGCTGGCCGGCTGAACGCGCCAGACCTCACGTCATGCGAAGGCCGCCGGGCAACCGGCGGCCTTCTGCGTTTACGGCGGCGTTAATAAATCGGTGACGTGCCGGATCGCCCTTTCACCGCCTTCGTCCACCGCTCGCGCCCTACGCCTTCGCCCGTCACCCTAGCCCACCACCCTCGTCCACCCTTCCTCCACCTCTTCCTCTTTCCTGGTCGCCCCCATGCACCTCGCCGTCCTGCGCAGCCGCGCGCTGACCGGCATCGACGCGCCGCCGGTCTCGGTCGAAATCCACCTGGCCAATGGCCTGCCGGCCTTCGCCATCGTCGGGCTGGCGGAGACCGAAGTGCGCGAGAGCCGCGAGCGCGTGCGGGCGGCGATCCTGAACTGCGGCTTCGAATTCCCGAACCGGCGCATCACCGTCAATCTGGCGCCCGCCGATCTGCCGAAGGAATCGGGCCGCTTCGACTTGGCGATCGCGCTCGGCATCCTCGCGGCCAGCGGGCAGATCCCGGCACCGGCACTGGACGGCTACGAGTTCGCCGCGGAGCTGTCGCTGTCGGGCGCGCTGCGGCCGGTGCGCGGCGCGCTGGCGATGGCGATGGGGCTGGCGCGTGAGCAGGCGGCCGGAGCCGGAGTCGGAGCCGCAGTCGGAGTCGGAGTCGGAGCCGGAGCCGGAGCCGGAGCCGGAGCCGGAGCCGGAGCCGGAGCCGGAGCCGGAGTCGGAGTCGGAGTCGGAGCCGGAGTCGGAGCCGGAGCCGGAGCCGGAGCCGGAGAAACAGCAAGAGCAGGGGCAGGGTCCAATGCCAGCGCCGGCGCCGCCGGCCGCGCCTTCGTGGTCGCGGCCGGCAACGGCGCC
>NZ_AMPR02000290.1:0-28217 GCF_000307735.3 Cupriavidus sp. HPC(L)
GTCATGTCGGCGGCGGCCTTGACCGAGCCGGTGGCGCGGTGCGCGACCGCGCCGCACAGCGCCTCGATCATCGCCAGCACCGCCGCGTCGGAGTTGGCCGACAACTGCCGGCCGGCGCTGACATACAGCGCGATATCGGCAAAGGGCGCCAGCGGCGAGGTGGGCCCATCGGTCAACGCGAGGATCCGCGCGCCATGGGCGCGGGCGCGCTCGGTCAGCGCGACGCTGTCATAGACATAGCGGGGAAAGGCGATCGGAATCACCAGATCGCGGCTGGTCAGCTTGAACAGCTGCCGCGCCGCGGTCGACGCGCCGCCGACGCCCGCGACCGTGATCACCGTGCGGCAGTACATGTCCAGGCCATGCTGCAGCAGCCCGGCCAGATAGCCGCTGGCACCGAAGCCCAGCACATAGACATGCTCTGCCTCGAGGATCGCCGTCACCGCGCGTTCGCAGGCATCGGCATCGAGCGCGCGGCGCGTCGCCTGCAGGTTGCGCTCGTTCTCTTCCAGCGAGGCCGCGATGATCTCGGTGATCGTCGCCGGGCGCTCCAGTTCGGTGCGCAGCTTCTCGACTGGCGCCAGCGTGGCCTCGAACCCGCGCACCAGTTCGGCGCGAAATTGCGGGTAACCGTCGAAGCCCAGCGCATGCGCGAAGCGGTTTGCCGTCGCCACCGACACCTGCACCGCCTGCGCAAACTCGTCGATCCGCATCGTCGCCGCGCGGAACGGGTTGGCCAGCACGTAGTCCGCCATGCGCTGGTGCGCCGGCGTCAGCGACGGGAATACCTTCGCAATGCGCTGGGAGACGGTGGTCTCGGGCGCCGGGTCTGGCACGGAATCGGCCGGCCTGGCAGCCGGGTCCGAACGGGAAACGGTCATGGCTCTGCGGTGGGCCGGACGCAATCTGGTGCATCCGGCGAACGGCTATCGATGTAAACAAATTTACACGCAATAGCTGTGCCATGAAAATAGAGTTTACGAGAGCAAGGGTTTACCCGCATCTATTCGGCGGCTTCGCCCCCTGCTGTCATTGACTGTGCTGTCCAACTCGTTTAGATTGCCTGGATCGAAGCGACTGACCGGATGAGATCGAGCGCTTCCCAGCGGCGAAAGCCGTACCCGCGCAAGGCGAGTCGAAAGTGGTGTCCGGATCTGCTGTACAGAAAGGCGCCCCAGTGGCGCCTTTTTTATTGTCGGCTTATCTTTTGGTGGCCACTGGGTGACCCAGATACACCTTTCCACACAGCAAGACAAAGCCTATGGAACCAAGGCAGACTGGCGCCCGTTCGGTCTGGTGGTAGGCACTCTCCACGATCAGATTCAGGTCCTGGGACCGCCTCCGCTCGCCCAAGGCTCGGCGGACCTCAAAGAAGACATGATATGGACCTTTGGGGTCCTGGACGGTCATCGAGTACGCCCAGTTACGCCGTGACGATGTTTGCCAGACTTTTGCCTTCGGATGATTTAGCCCAAGAATCACGCTGGGAAGCTTCCGAGACAGGCGATAGCGCACCGGGCAAAAGACACGTGGCCGGTGCGTGTTGCCGTCGAAGATGGGTTGTTTGAAGTCGGGCGCCGCATCCAGGCACCTTTTCGTGAAGCAATGATTCGAAAAGGTGACGCGCATGCGAAGCGTCTTCTTGGCGAGGCCGCTTTCAACTTCCAAATTGAACGGCTCCAGGTGTGCAAAATCGATGATCTCGCCCTCGACCGCTGCAGGCGGGAAGTAAGGTCGTGCCACGAGCTGGTCCTTGCAGTCGCCCCTTGAACGAGGCACAAAGCGGCGATTCTCGGACAAGCGCTACCGTATCGCTTGCCATGCGGAACGCTTCTTGCAACTTTCGAACTTCCCCGAAAAAGCAGGAGGCACCCATGCCAGCGCAACGCCGAATCCTGGTGGTCGCGACCAACGTCGACCAGTACCAAAAAGTGGGCTTTCGTACCGGCCTGTGGCTCAGCGAACTGACGCACTTCTGGGATGTGGCCGAGGAAGCGGGCCATACGCTGCAGCTGGCGTCGCCGTCGGGCGGCAAGATCCCGATCGATCCCGAGAGCCTGATGCTGTCGGAACTTGCACGAAGTGCCGGCATGCGCAGCAGTGTTTTCAAACGCTATGAGGACCGGATCTTCATGGACCTGCTGAACGACACGGCCAACGTGGCGGCGGTCGATTCCGGCGAGTTCGATGCGATCTACCTGACCGGCGGCCACGGCGTGATGTTCGACTTCCCGGGCTGCGAGCCGCTGGCGCGGCTGATCGCGGCGATGTACGAGCAGGGCCGTGTGGTCGCGGCGGTATGCCATGGCCCGGCCGGACTGCTGGACGTCCGGCTGTCCAACGGCGAGCCGCTGGTGCAGGGCAAGCGCGTGACCGGCTTCTCGTGGAACGAGGAAATCATGGCCAAGCGCGACTTCGCCGTGCCGTTCGGGCTCGAGCAGGAGCTGGGCAAGCGCGGCGCGCAATACAGCAAGGCGATGCTGCCGTTTGCGCCCTATGTGGTCGAGGACGGGCGCCTGATTACCGGACAGAACCCCGGCAGTGCATATGGCGTCGCCAAGGCGGTGCTGCGCACGTTGCGGTTGTCGGAGCCGGCGGCCGAGCCGGCCTGAACGTGCCGGCTGGAGCGTGCCGGCTTGAATTGCCGGGTGACTGCCCGGGCGGCGGCCCGAACGGTCAGCCGCCCACGCCCATCGCCGGTAATACCCGGCCCGGATTCATCAGGTTCTTCGGGTCGAGCGCCCGCTTGACCTGCCACATCAGTTCGAGCTCGACCTGCGACTTGTAGCGGCGCAGGTCGTCGCGCTTGACCGCGCCGATGCCGTGCTCGGCCGAGATCGAGCCGCCCTCGCCATGGGCGAGGCCATCGACCAGGTCGGACACCGGCTTGTACCACTGCGCGAGGAACGCCTTGGCGTCGGCGTCCTTGGGACGCAGCGGATTGAAGTGGACGTTGCCGTCGCCCATATGGCCGTAGATCACCATGCGGGCATCGGGCACCAGTTCCAGCACGCGGCGCGACGCCTCGTCGACGAAGCCCGCGATGCGCGACAGCGGCACCGACACATCGCACTTGATGCTGCCGC
This sequence comes from Cupriavidus sp. HPC(L), assembly GCF_000307735.3. Lineage (NCBI taxonomy): Bacteria > Pseudomonadati > Pseudomonadota > Betaproteobacteria > Burkholderiales > Burkholderiaceae > Cupriavidus > Cupriavidus sp. HPC(L). The sequence continues at coordinate 3,087 of NZ_AMPR02000290.1, forward strand.
CGGTGCGCGTCTGCGCGTCCGAGATTTCCTCGCGGATGCGCCAGAAGGTCTGCGCGTCGGCGACGCTGGCGGCGATCGCCGCGTCCCGCACCAGTTCCTGTTCGTAGCCGCTCTCGAGAATTTCGAGCAGCGTCGCTTCGAGGCTGGCGGCATCCGCGCCCGAGCTCAATTCGATCAGCACCATCCAGTCGTGCCGCTGCGCCAGCGGCGAGGCGACATTGCCCAGATAGTCGAGCACCAGGTCCAGCGCCGGGCCCGAGATCAGTTCGAACGCCGTGACGGCGCCGCCCGACAGGCGCTTGGCTTCGCCCAGCAGGCGCACGGCCGCGTCCGGCGACGCCACCGCCACGAAGGCCACCGCGCTCGCGCGCGGTTGCGGCATCAGCTTGAGCACCGCGGCGGTGATGATGCCCAGCGTTCCTTCGGCGCCGATGAACAGGTGTTTCAGGTCGTAGCCGGTGTTGTCCTTGCGCAGGCCCCGCAGCGACGAGTAGATGCGCCCGTCGGGCAGCACCGCCTCGATGCCGAGCACCAGGTCGCGCATATTGCCGTAGCGCAGCACCGCGGTACCGCCGGCATTGGTCGACAGATTGCCCCCGATCTGGCACGAGCCTTCGGAGCCGATGCGCAGCGGAAACAGGCGTCCGGCTTCTTCCGCCGCGGCGCGTGCGGCGGCCAGCGTCACGCCGGCCTGCACGGTCAGCGTGTCGTTGACCGTATCGATCGCCAGCACCTGGTTCATGCGGCGCAGGTTCAGCACTACGGCATCGCCGCGCGTGTCCGGCACCGCGCCGCCCATCAACGAGGTATTGCCGCCCTGCGGCACCACCGGCACGCCGTGCGCATGGCACCACGCCATCACCGCGGCAACCTGCTCGGTGGTCGAAGGCAGCACCACCACGCTGGCCTTGCCGCGGCTGATGCGCCGGTAGTCGGTGACGTAGGACTCGGTATCGGCGTCGGCGATCAGGCAGGCATTGTCGCCGACGATGGCTTGCATGGCGCGCAGCGTGGCGTCGCGCGCGGAACTATCCAATGGCATGGTCGAAGAAATCGGCAAAGCGTTCAGTAGGCGGCGGAGGGCCGTTGCGCGGGCGCGGCGCCTTCCTCGCGGAAGGAGGCCGCCAGTTGGCGTGCGGCCTTGGCGAACAGCAGCACATCGACGCCGGTCGCCACGAAGGTACAGCCCAGCTCCAGATATCGCCGGGCCAGCGCGGAATCGGAAGTTAGCGTGCCCGCCGCCTTGCCGCTGGCGACGATGGTACGCATCGCGTTCTCGATCGCGGCCTGCACTTCGGGATGGCCGGGATTGCCGCGATGGCCCATCGACGCCGCCAGATCTGCCGGTCCGATAAAGACGCCGTCGATGCCATCGACCGCGCAGATCTCCTGCAGATTCGCCAGCGCGGTCACGGTCTCGGCCTGCACCAGCAGGCAGACCTCGTCGTCGGCGACATCGAGATAGTCGGCACGGCCGCTCCAGCGGGAGGCCCGCGCCACCGCGCTGCCGACGCCGCGGATGCCTTGCGGCGGATAGCGCGTCGCGCTGACCAGCATGCGCGCCTGCTCGGCGGTATCGACCATCGGCACCAGCAGCGTGGTGGCGCCGATATCGAGCAGCTGCTTGATCAGCGGGACGTCGCCGGCCACGGCGCGCACCACCGGCGCGCTCGGATAGGCCGAGACCGCCTGCAACTGGGCCAGGACGCTGCGCACATCGTTGGGGGCGTGCTCGCCGTCGATCAGCAGCCAGTCGAAGCCGGCGGTGGCCGCAACCTCGGCGAGGTACGGCCCGGCCATCGACAGCCACAGGCCGATTTGTGGCCGGCGGGCGGCCAGTGCGGTCTTGAAGGGATTGGATGCGGGCATGACGGGTCCTGTCAAAGCGATACGGGTTCGATGGACTGGGGACTGGGCCGTGTACGTGCTTGTACGGCTTGGGTCGGGCTCAGTCCAGCAGACCCTGGCACAAATACTTCAAATGCAGATAATCGTCCAGTCCATGGCGCGAGCCCTCGCGGCCATAGCCGGATTCCTTGACGCCGCCGAATGGTGCGGCCTCGGCCGCGATGGCCCCTTCGTTGATGCCGACGATGCCGGTCTCCAGCGCCTGCGCGACGCGCCAGATGCGGCGCACATCGTTCGAATAGAAGTAGGCGGCGAGCCCAAAGGGCGTGTCGTTGGCGTGGCCGATCACCTCGTCCTCGCTGGCGAAGCGGAAGATCGGTGCCACCGGGCCGAAGGTTTCCTCGCAGGACAGCGCCATCTCCGGCGTGGCGCCGACCAGCACGGTCGGTGCGTAGTAGTGCGGTCCGTCCCCGGTACGCACGCGCCTGCCGCCGGTGACGACGCGAGCGCCCCGTGCCACCGCATCCTCGACGTGGCGGGCGATCTTGTCGACCGCGCGCGCATTGATCATCGGGCCGATCTGCGAGCCCGCCTCGCTGGCCGGCCCGACCTTCAGTGCGCCGACGCGCTGCGCCAGCCGTTCGACGAAATCGTCATGGACGGCCTCGTGCACGTAGATGCGGTTGGGGCAAACGCAGGTCTGGCCGCCATTCCGGAACTTCGATGCCATCAGCCCTTCGACCGCGGCATCGAGGTCGGCGTCCTCGAACACGATGAACGGCGCGTTGCCGCCGAGCTCCAGCGACAACTTCTTCAACGTCGCGGCGGACTCGCGCGCCAGATGCTTGCCGACCGGCGTCGAGCCGGTGAAGGTGATCTTGCGCACGCGGCTGTCGGCAAGCCAGACGTCGACCACCTCGGGCGTGCGTTCGCGCGACGCGGTGACAATGTTCAGCACGCCCGCCGGCACGCCGGCGAGCTCGGCCAGATAGACCAGCGCCAACGCGGTCAGCGGCGTGTCCTCGGCCGGCTTGGCGACCACGGTGCAGCCGGCCGCCAGCGCCGGCGCGATCTTGCGCGCGATCATCGCCAGCGGGAAGTTCCACGGCGTGATCGCCGCGACCACGCCGACCGGTTCCTTCAGCACCAGCAACTTTCGGCCCGGCACGGCCTCGGCCACGATGTCGCCGCAGATCCGGACCGCCTCGGCCGCGAACCACTCGACATACGCGGCACCGTACTGCACCTCGCCGCGGCTCTCGTGCATTGGCTTGCCCTGCTCGGCCGAGATGATGTGGGCCAGGTCTTCCTGGTGTTCGAGGATCAGCGCGTGCCAGCGCTGCAGCAGCCGCGCGCGTTCCTTCGCCGGGCGGCGGCTCCAGCCGGCGAAGGCGGCGTGGGCGGCATCGGCGGCGCGGCGCGCATCGGCGGCGCCACTGTCCGCGACCTGCGTCAGCGTCGACCCATCGGCAGGATTGGTGACATCGAGCCGATCGCCGGCCGCTGCGGGCTGCCACTGGGCGCCGATCAGGTTCTGGCCGCGCAGCAGCGCGGCATGGGAAAGCTGCAGGGACATGATGCGATGGAAGTCCTGGAAAGGATGCGGCCGGTCAGCTGACGATGCCCATATGCCAGGGCACGAACTCGTTGTCGCCGAGGCCGAGCAGCTCGCTGCGGGTCTTCTCGCCGGAGGCGACGCGCAGGATATGTTCGAAGATGCGCTGCCCCATCTCGGCGACGGTCAGTTCGCCGTCGACGATGACGCCGCAGTTGATGTCCATGTCGTCGGCGAGGCGCCGGTACATCGGCGTATTGGACGCCAGCTTGATCGTCGGCGCCGGTTTGGAGCCGAACATCGAGCCCCGGCCGGTGGTGAAGCAGATCAGGTTGGCGCCGCTGGCGATCTGGCCGGTCACCGCAACCGGGTCATAGCCGGGCGAATCCATGAAGACGAAGCCGGCCTTGTCGATCGGCTCGGCGTACTGGTACACGGCCTGCAGCGGCGTGGTGCCGCCCTTCATAGCCGAGCCCAACGATTTCTCGAAGATGTTGGCGAGCCCGCCCTGCTGGTTGCCGTGGCCGACCACGCCATTGAACTGCGCGTTGTGGCCGGCGGTGTAGCGCTCCCACCACGCTAGCCGGTCGAGCAGCTTCTGGCCGACCTCCGGCGTGACCGCACGTCGCGTCAGCATGTATTCGACGCCGTGGATTTCCGGGGTTTCGGACAGGATCGCGGTGCCGCCGTGGCGCACCAGGATATCCATCGCGGCGCCCAACGCGGGATTGGCGGTGATGCCGGAGAACCCGTCCGAGCCGCCGCATTCGAGGCCGATCTTCAGATGGCTGGCGGGAACCGGCTGGCGTCTCGCCGCATTGGCCGCCGGCAGCATCGATTCGATCGCCCGGATGCCGGCGGCGATGGTCTCGCGCGTGCCACCGGTGTCCTGCATCACCATCGTATGCAGATGGCTGCCGGGCTCCAGTTGCTGCGACTCGACCAGCGAGGCGACCTGATTGCGTTCGCAGCCCAGGCCGACGATCAGCACGCCCGCCAGGTTCGGATGGCGCGCATAGCCGGCCAGCGTGCGGCGCAACAGATCGAAATGCTCGCTCGGCGACGACATGCCGCAACCGGTGCCATGGGCGAACGCCACCACGCCGTCAACGTTCGGATACGCCGCCAGCCGCTCGCGGCTGAAATGGTCGGCGATATGCCGGATCACCGTGGCCGAGCAATTGACCGACGACAGGATGCCGATGAAATTGCGCGTGCCGACACGGCCGTCCGGACGCACGAAGCCCTGGAAGCTCGCGCGCTCGGCCTCGGGCACATAGTCGATGGGCCGCACGTCGCTGCAGAAAGCCGGATCGCGATAGAAGTCCACCAGCTTCAGGTTGTGCGAATGCACGTGCTCGCCCGGCGCGATATCGCGATCGGCCACGCCGATCACGGTGTCGTACTTGCGCACCGGCTCGCCCTTCGCGATCGCGCACGCCGCGATCTTGTGGCCGGCAGGCACCTGGGCCCGCGCCCGCACGCCAAGCTCGGGCAGCGGCTGTCCCAGCGCCAGGTCCTGGCGGGCGATCAGCACGTTGTCGTTGGCGTGCAGGCGGATGACGGCATTGACGTTCACGTCGAACAATTCCTGTGGTTGGCGAGGGCGATGGTGGTCTGCGCCAGGCACATCGGCGCTGAAGGGATCAGCTCTGCTGCAGCATTTCCTTCAGCTTCAGGCGCTGGATCAGCTGGGTTTCCTGCTCGTAGACCGCCGCCACGTACTTCTTGTAGTCGGGTCCGTCCAGATACATGACGGGCGCGTCGATGCGCGCCGCAACCTGCTTGAATTCCTTGCTGGCCACCGCGGCACGGAAGGCGTCGCGCAGCTGTTTCTCGACCGCCGAGTCCAGCCCCTTCGGTGCGCCGATGCCGTTGGGCGCTTCGACCACGACGTCGTAGCCGAGCTCGCGCAGCGTCGGCGTGTCCTTGAAGCGCGGCGTCCGCTGCTCGCCCCATGTGGCCAGCAGGCGGAGCTTGCCGGATTCGACATGCGGCGCCCACGAGCTGGAATCGGCCAGCAGGTCGACCTGACCGCCGAGCACATCCTGCAGCGCCGCCGAGCCGCCCTTGTAAGCGATCGCGTTGAAGCGCACGCCGGCGGCCAGCGCGAACTGCTCCATGCCGACATGGGTCGCCCCGCCGATACCGGCGTGGGCATAGGTCAGCTTGCCCGGATTGGCCCTGGCCGCGGCAACGACGTCCTGCAGCGTCTTGTACGGCGAGCCGGCCGGCACCGCGATGCCGAAGGTCTGGCCCGAGGTACGCGCCAGATAGGTCAGCTCGGTGCGCGGATCGATCTCCAGCATGCCAAGCTGCGAGAAGCGCGTGACCGAGATCGGAATCTGGCCAATGGTGTAGCCATCCGGCTTGGCTCGCGCCAGCGCGCGGGTGCCGATCATGCCCGAGGCGCCGGCGCGGTTCTCGACGACGATCGACTGTTTCAGGATGCCGGAGGCGACCTGGCACAGCGCGCGCATCGACTGATCGGCGGTGCCGCCGACCGGCCACGGACAAATGAAGGTGATCGGACGTTCGGGATAGGTCGCGGCACTGGCGCCGCTCGCGAGCAACATGCCGGCCGTACCGGTGGCCGCGGCCGCGGCGGCGGTCGCAACGCCCGCGCCGGCGCCCAGGATCAGGCGGCGGCGCGCGGGATTGATGGGGGAACCTGGGTTCATTGTCGTCCTCGCACTGTGTTATCGGTGGTGGCCGGCGTGCATCGAGGCAACGCCATGGGCGGCATTGTGTCCGGCTACGACATAACGATCCAATCCAATATCGTCATTGCTTGATAACCTTCCGGTTAAGTAGGGCACGAGGTAGACTGCACGGCATGCCCCATATCGACCGCGCGCTGCGCTCCAACATCAAGCTACGCCATCTGCAGCTGCTGGTGGCGCTCGACGAGTTCCGCCATCTCGGCAAGACCGCCGAATTCCTGTCGATCAGCCAGCCGGCGGTGTCCAAGGCCCTGACCGAAGTCGAGAAGATGCTCGGCCTGGTGCTGTTCTCCCGCTCGACCCGCGGCACTGAACCGACCGCGGCCGGCGAAGCGCTGATCCGCTTCTCGCGCCGCGTGCTGGCGCAATACGATCGCACGCGCGAGGAGATCGAGGCTGTCGACACGGGCGCGGCCGGCCGCGTGCGCGTCGGTGCAATGGGCGCCGCGCTGCCGGTGCTGCTGGCACACGCCACCGCCCGACTAAAGGCGCGCTCCGCGCAGGCCACCGTGCTGATCGAGGAAGGCGATCTGACGCACCTGCTGCCGAAGCTGCGCCTTTCCGAGCTCGACCTGATCGTGGGCCGGCTGGAGCCGGGCTATGCGGCACCCGACCTTGCAACCGAGGCGCTTTACAACGAACCAATGGTGGCCGTGGTCCGGCCCGGACATCCGCTCGCCGGCAAGCGCAAAGTTGGCTGGGCGGATCTGGCGCAGCTGCCATGCGTGATGCCGCCACCGTGGGCCTCGCTACGGGTCAAGCTGGAGCAGGCGTTTCTCGCGCAGGGCCTGGAGCCGCCGTCGGACCGGATCGAAACCTCGTCCTATCTCGCGGTCTCGACCTTCGTCGCGCAGCGCGAAGCCGTCGGCTTCCTGGCGCGCTCGGTGGCAAGGCAGTTCGCCAGCGAAGGCAGGCTCGACATCGTGAAGATCGCCGTGCCGATCGAATTGCCGCCGGTGGGAATCATTACGCTGCGCGCCTCGCGCGAAGCCGGACTGGGCGCCAGCGCGGACCATCTGGTGGATTGTTTGCGGTTGGCGGCGGCGGAGATGGGGACGGGTGAAGCCCCGCGGCGGCGAGGTGTACGACAGGGAAAATGAGTTCCGTTGAGGGTGTTATCAAACGTCGGCAATTTTCCCGAATTTGCCGACGTTCGATAACGGTGTGTGCGCCACTGTCCCGACGACAGACACGCCGCTCCGGCACCTCGCTTCCAGAACGCGAATAGTCACCGGCCCTTCCCTGCTGGCACGCCGCCCTTGGTAAGCGCCTCGATGGCGCGGGCCGCGGCCAGATGCTGGGGCACCGACAAGCCCTGCGTTGCCGTGGCAGGCGAGATCTGCGCGCCTTGCGCGCTGCCGCGCGCGGTGAAGTCGGCGCCGGGCGCGTACACGTTGCGTGCGATCGCGCCGACCTCGGCGTCGGACAGGTCGGCGGCCACCAGCAATTGCGCGGCGACGGCCACGGTCGCCACGTTGCCTGTCTGGTTTGCATAGGTGCCGGCGGGAACCGTATAGCGCAAATAACCACGGCCGGAATCGGCCAGCGCGGCGGCGGCCTTCTCGCTGAGCGGCAACAGGCGCAGGGGAACCGCGGCCAGCGCGTCGCGGATGCTTTCCGATGGCACGCCGATGATCTGGATCACGGCGTCGACCTCGTTCTGCCGAAGCGCCACTAGCGATGCGTTGATGCCCAGCTGGCGCCCGGAAAAATCCGCCGGCCGCAGCCCGTGCGCCGCGAGGACGCGCACGGCAGTCCGCTGCGACGCGCCGCCCTTCTCGCCGATGGCGATGCGCTTGCCGCGCAGATCCGCCACCGCCTTGACGGCGGCATCGGCGCGAACGAGAACATGCACGGCCTCCGGATACAGGCTGCCGATCGCGCGCAGTGAGGTGAACGGTCCGTCGGCGGCAAAGTCGCCGTCGCCGCGGTAGGCGTCGAGCGCCGCATCGGCTTGCGCCAACGCCAGCGAGGCCTTGCCCTGGCGCAGCATGCGCAGGTTCTCGTCGCCGCCCCTCGTGACCAGCGGCACTACCCTGGCGCCCGGTTTGGCGGCCAGCGCCTGGGCGAAGCGCAGGTATTGCCCGCCTTCGGCGCCTCCCGCCAGCGGATAGCCCTGGTTGGCGCGCGCGAGCCGGGCGCGAATGCTGGCGTGCGCGGCGGCAAGTTCCTGCGTGATCATCGCGTGCTGTTCGGGTGAGGACTCTGCCGGCACGGATTCGACGATGCGGCGGACCGCTTCGAGCATGGCGGCCGCGCCCTGCGGCGCGCTGGCCGCATAGGCGGGCGCGGCGACCGGACGGTAGCCGCCGGATGCGACCGGTACCCAGCGGCCATCCTGCTCGCGGTACACCGCGGCGCCGTGCGCGCGAATGATGTCGCCGGCCTTGTTGCCGCCCAGCGCAATGCCCTGCACGCCCTTGGGCGCGGCGCCGAGTGCGGAGATCAAGCCGGCAACGCCAGGGGCATCCCATGCGCCGAAGTCGAAGTCGCGCGTCAGCTTCAGCTCGGCGTCGAAGTAGACGACACGCCGGTCCTCGCCGGGCGGACCGCGCCGATCGGTCTGCGAGCCTTGGCGCCGCAGCTCCGCCAGTTCCACTGTTCCGGGCGGCAGCGCCTGCCCAAGCCGCGCGGCGACATCCTTTCGCAACGCGTCGGCATCCGGGCCGCGCTGGCATCCGGCCAGCAGCAACACCACGGTCGCGGCAAACAGCGCGGCAAACAGCGTGGGGAACAGCGCGGGGAACAGGCGGCGCACGATCAGCCTCCCATCAGCGGCATCGCCAGCATCAGCGTCAGCACGAAGGCATTCATGATGTCGACGAAGAATGCGCCGGCGAGCGGCGCCACCACGAAGCTTTTCGGTGCCGGTCCATGCTTGGCGGTGATCGCCTGCATATTGGCCATCGCGGTCGCGGTCGAGCCCATGTTGAAGCCGATGAAGGCGGCAGACAGTACCGCGGCCTCATAGTCGCGCCCCATGAAGCGGAAGCAGACCAGCACCACGTACAGCACGATAAAGACGACCTGCATCGCGATGATCGCGAGGAACGGTCCCGCGGACAGCGCCACGTCGACCAGGTCGAGCGCCATCATCGTCATCACCAGGAACAGCGACAGGCTGACATTGGAAATCAGCTCCGCGGGACGGTCGTCGAAGCGCACGCCTGCCAAGGGCAGCAGGTTCCGGATCGCGATGCCCGTCAGCATGCACCAGAGGAAGCCCGGGATGGTGATGGCCTGACCCGAGAACTGCGCGGCGAGCCAGCGGCCGATCACCACCGCCACCAGGATGCCGCCCAGCGCGCCGATCGCGGCGACGGTCGTGATGGGGAAGCCATGCGCTTCGGCTTCGACGCTGGCTTCGTCCTCGCCCTGCGAGCGCAGCCGATACCGCGAGATCAGGTACTGCGCGACCGGCCCCGCGATGATGCCGCCGACGATCAGGCCGACCGTCGCCACCGTCATCGACAGCTCCATCACCGACTGCAGGTTGTTGATCTCGGCAAAGCGCTCGGCATAGGCGGCGCCGGTGCCGTGTCCGCCGACCAGCGTGATCGAACCGCCGACCAGCCCGAAGATCGGATGCAGGTCCATGGCCTTGGCCATGCCGACACCGACGATGTTCTGTACGGCGATATAGGGAAACAGCACGATCAGGAAGATGACCAGCGCCTTGCCGCCCTGCTTGAGCGCGCGCAGGTCGGCGCCCATGCCGACGCCGGCGAAGAACATCAGCAGCAGCACGGGCTTGATGCCCGCGTCGATGACAACGCGGAAGTCGAACAGCGCCACCGCGATCGCCGCGACGGCGGCAAACAGGATGCCACCGGTGATCGGGTCGGGAATGTTGTAGCGCGACAGAAAGGCGACCCGCCGATTGATCAGCGTACCGAGCAGCAGGACCAGCACGGCGATCAGCACCGAGGCGACCGGATCGAGGCGAATCTGCATCGAGTTCCCATCCTTGCCCGCCGGTACCGGCGGAAAAGTGACGCGTATGGATCTATGCCAGCATAGACGCGACAAATGCGAACTGCAATGCGCAAAAAAAATGCCGGACGCGATCGATCGCGTCCGGCCTTAGCTTGCTTGCGAATCCGTCGTCCCCGCGAAGGCGGGGACCCAGTGACTTGGAAAGCCGCTGGATTCCCGCATGCGCGGGAATGACAAGCGAGGGCTACGCCGCCGACTGCGTCAGCTCGGGCGTGCCCGGCGTATTCGACGCGGCAGGCGCGACGGCTTCGCCCGCCATCGCCTTGCGCAGCTGCTCCTTGTCCAGCTCGCCTTCCCAGCGCGCGACCACGATCGCGGCGGTGGCGTTGCCGACCAGGTTGGTCAGCGCGCGGCACTCCGACATGAAGCGGTCGACGCCCAGGATCAGCGCCATGCCCGCGACCGGCACCGAGGGCACCACCGCCAGCGTGGCGGCCAGCGTGATGAAGCCCGCGCCGGTCACGCCGGCCGCGCCCTTGGAGCTGAGCATCGCGACCAGCAGCAGCAGGATCTGGTCGCCGAACGACAGGTGGATGTCGCAGGCCTGCGCGATGAACAGCGCCGCCATCGTCATGTAGATATTGGTGCCGTCCAGGTTGAACGAATAGCCGGTCGGCACGACCAGGCCGACCACCGACTTGGCGCAGCCGGCCCGCTCCATCTTCTGCATCAGCGTCGGCAGCGCGGCTTCCGACGAGCTGGTGCCCAGCACCAGCAGCAGTTCCTCGCGGATATAGCGGATCAGCTTGACGATCGAGAAGCCGTTATAGCGCGCGACCAGACCGAGCACGATCAGCACGAACAGCAGCGACGTCAGGTAGAAGGTGCCGACCAGCATCGCCAGGTTGGCCACCGACTTGATGCCGTACTTGCCGATCGTGAACGACATCGCGCCGAACGCGCCGATCGGGGCGACCTTCATCAGGATCGACACCAGGCGGAACACCGGCAGCGTGACGGCCTGCAGGAAATCGACCACCGGCTTGCCGCGCTCGCCGACCAGCGCCAGCGAGATGCCGAACAGCACCGCGACGAACAGCACCTGCAGGATGTCGCCATTGACCATCGGGCTGAGCACCGTGGTCGGGATGATGTTCATCAGGAAGCCGGTGATCGTCGAATCGTGCGCCTTGGCGACATAGCCGGACACCGCGTTCGAATCGAGCGAGGCCGGGTCGATGTGCAGGCCGTGGCCGGGCTGGACCACGTTGCCGACGACCATGCCGACCGCCAGCGCCAGCGTCGAGAACGTCAGGAAGTAGACCATCGCCTTGCCGGCGACGCGGCCGACCTTCTTCAGGTCCGACATGCCGGCGATGCCGGTGACCACGGTCAGGAAGATCACCGGCGCGATGATCATCTTGACCAGCTTGATGAAGCCGTCGCCGAGCGGCTTCATGCTCGAGCCGAGATCGGGCCAGTAGTGGCCCAGCGCGATGCCGGCGACGATGGCGACCAGCACCTGCACGTACAGATGGCGATAGAACGGACGAGGCTGCGCGGCCGTGGCCGCGGCGGTGTGGGTGTCGATCATGCGGGTGTCCCCTGCCAATGGGCTGCCGGGCGCCATGGGAACGCGCGGCTGCGAGTTTCTTGAAATATCCTGGCCGAGCGGATGCGGCGCCGGACCCGCCGCTATCGCAATGCGTGTGCCAACCAGGATGTCTTTCGCAACCCGTTGATCTTTAAAGAAAAAATCTGGAAGCGGCGTCCGCCTCGCTGGCGCTTGAGTGGAATTCCACATAGAATTCGGGCCGGTTGTATGGAAATCCACACAACCTTTGCCGTACACAGCCCGAGATCGCAACTCAAAGTGCGTCCCCTAGCCCGTTCAGTGGTCCACCGCTTCCACCCACCCCTCGCCGATGGCCCAACCGCCCGCCTCCACCCTGCCGACTGACCACGCGCCCGTACGCCGGTCCCTGTCGCCGCGCAGCGCTGCGGGCGTCGCGCTGGCGGTGCTGGTGATGCTGGCGCTGACCGTCGCGGTGCTGCGGCTGGTCGAACGGGCGGCGCATCGCGAGGCCGCCGCGACGGTGACCCAGCGTGCGCTGACGGCCGCCCAGTTCAACGTCGCCACGCTGCGGCGCGATCTCGACAAGCATCGCGCGCTGCCCTTCGTGCTGGCGCAGGACCCGGACCTGAAGACCGCGTTGGCAACGGCCGACCCGCAACGCATTGCCGCGTTGAACGGCAAGCTGGAGGCATTGGCCGCCGGTACCGGCGCTTCGGTGATCTACGCGGTCGATCGTCGCGGCCTGGCGGTCGCCTCGAGCAATTGGCGCGGTCCCGATAGCTTCGTCGGCGAGAACTACGCCTTCCGCCCGTACTACCAGGGGGCGATGGCCCGCGGCGCCGCCGAGCACTTCGCCCTTGGCACGATCAGCCGCCGTCCCGGCCTGTACCTGTCGCACCGGCTGGACGATGCCGGCGGACAGCCGGTCGGCGTGGTGGTCGTCAAGGTCGAGTTCCCCGGCCTGGAGGAAGACTGGGCACATCTGGCCGAGCCGGTCTTCGTCACCAACAGCGACGGCGTGGTGCTGCTGACCAGCGAACCCGGCTGGCGCTTCCGTTCGCTGGTGCCGCTTGGCGAGCCGGCGGCCGAGCAGTTGCGGCGCAGCCTGCAGTTCGGCGATGCAACCTTCGCCCCGCTGCCGATCCGGCCGTTGTCCGCCCCGGCCGGTGCCGCGCCGGCATGGAAGCCACCGGTCAGCGGCGAAGAAATGCGCGCCGACGTGCCCGGCCACCCGGCCGGCGACAGCTATCTGCACGTGGCGCTGCCCGTACCTTCCACGCATTGGACCTTCCACCTGCTGGCACCCAGCCGCGGCGAGCGGACCGGCATCGCGGCGCGGATGCAGGCCCAGGCGCTGGTGGTGCTGCTGCTCGCCTATGTCGCCATGGTCACCGCGTTCTATGCGCGGCGCCGGCTGCGGCGGCATAACGCCCAGCAGGCGGCGATCCGCGCCGAGCTGACCGCGCGCGTGCAGGCGCGCACCGCGGAATTGCAGGCGGCCAACGACCAGTTGCGCGCGGAAATGGAGGAGCGCCGCCAGGCCGAACTGCGGTTGCACGCCGCTCAGGAAGAACTGGTACAGGCCAACAAGCTGACCTTTCTCGGCCAGATCGCCGCCGGCGTCGCACACGAGATCAACCAGCCGGTGGCCGCGATCCGCAGCTATGCCGACAACGCCGGCAGCTATCTGGAGCGCGGTGAGGCCGAGGGGGCCCGCTCGAGCCTCGCGCGCATCGGCGCATTGACCGAACGCATCGGCGCCATTACGGCCCAGCTGCGGGCGTTTGCCCGCAAGGGTTCGGGCGCACGAGAGCCGACGCCGGTGGACGGCGCGATCGACGGCGCGCTGCTGTTGCTCGGGCCGCGCCTGCGCACGCAGCCCGTCGCGCTGGTACGGTCTGGCGACAAGGGACTGCGCGTACAGGCCGAACGCCTGCGGCTCGAACAGGTGCTGGTCAATCTGCTGCAAAACGCGCTGGACGCCGTCGCCGGCCGCGACGATGCGCGGATCGATATCGCGACGCATGCCGACGAAGCGCGCGTCCGCATCGAGATCGCCGACAACGGCCCGGGCATCGCGCCCGACATCGCCGAGCGGCTGTTCACGCCCTTCTCCACCTCGAAGCGCGAAGGCATGGGGCTGGGGCTGGTGATCAGCCGCGACATCGTCGCCGACTTCGGCGGCACGCTCGATACGCGCTCCGGCAGCACGGAAAGCGGCGGGCCTGGCGGCGCCATCTTCACCATCACATTGGATTCATCCCCATGATGCAAACCACCGAAGGCCAGGCCAGCCATGGCCCGGTGCGCCGGGTCGCCCTGGTCGACGACGACCACGATGTCCGCGCAGCCGCGGCCGAGAGCCTGACGCTGGCCGGCTATCGGGTCGACGCGCACGCCAGCGCGCAATCGTTTCTCGACAGCCTGCGCGACGGCTATCCGGAGGTGCTGGTCACCGACATGCGGATGCCGGGGCTCGACGGCCTGCAACTGTTCGAACGGGTGCTGGAGCGCGACGCCAGCCTGCCGGTGATCTTCATCACCGGACATGGCGATATCGCGCAGGCGGTCGAGGCGATGCGCCGAGGGGCCTACGATTTTCTGGAGAAGCCTTACGCCACCCATCGGCTGCTGACCGCGGTCGGTCATGCCTGGGAACAACGCCGGCTGGTGCTGGAAAACCGCCGGCTGCACGACGCCGCATCGCAGGCCGAAAGCGCCTGGCCGCTGATTGGCGTCACGCCGGCAATGGAGCGGCTGCGCCAGACCATCCGCCATATCGCCGATGCTGACGTCGACGTGCTGGTGGTCGGCGAAACCGGCAGCGGTAAGGAAATGGCCGCGACCGCGCTGCATCGGTGGAGCCGTCGCAGCGCCGGCGAACTGGTGGCGCTCAATTGCGCGGCGCTGCCGGAGAGCGTGATCGAGAGCGAGCTGTTCGGCCACGAGCCCGGCGCCTTCACCGGCGCGCAACGCAAGCGAATCGGCCGCATCGAACATGCCAATGGCGGCACGCTGTTCCTCGATGAGATCGAAGGCATGCCGCCGTCGGTGCAGCTGAAGCTGCTGCGCGTGCTGGAGACGCGCAGCGTCGCGCCGCTGGGAACCAACGAAATGCGGCCGGTCGATCTGCGGGTCATCGCGGCCAGCAAGGTCGATCTGGGCGACCCGGCACAGCGCGGCGATTTCCGCGAGGACCTGTATTACCGCCTCAACGTCGTCACGCTATATATGCCGCCGCTGCGCGAGCGGCGCGAAGACATTCCGCTGCTGTTCGAGGTCTTCACCGGCCAGGCCGCGCGCCGCTTCCAGCGTGAGGCGCCGCCGCTCACCGATGCGGTACGGCGCTACCTGAACACGCACGCCTGGCCGGGCAACGTACGCGAACTGCTGCATTTCGCCGAACGGTTCGTGTTGGGGGTGCATACGCTGCCGGCCGCTCCTGTCGCGGCGAGCACGACGTCAGACGGTACGAGCGGCGAAGGCACGTTGGCCGAACGGATGGACCGCTACGAAGCCCAGCTGATCCGCGACACGCTCGCCGCGAACGGCGGCAATGTACGGTCAACGCTGGAATCGCTGGGCATCGCCCGCAAGACGTTCTACGACAAGCTGCATCGGCATGGGATCGAACGGCGGCTCTATGTCAGCGACAGAACCGAATAGTCGGATGGCAGAACCGCCTTACTCATGAAGGCAGGCGATGGGTTGTACCCTCGGAGCGATACCGTTCCACATGCACCATGCGGCTTGGACTTGGCAATGAGACATGCACCATTTCGGCACCGCTTCGTCGATCCACGCCAACAACGTTAGTCCTTCTTGATAGATCTGTGGAAGCTCAACTGGCTTAAGCCACAGGATCGGTTCGTGATGAAAGGCTCGGTTCCGCAATAGTCTGAGGCGGTTCAAGAGCGGAGAGACGTTATGACGCTGCCGTTGTGCTTTCGGAAGATGGCGAAACGCCCGCCGCAGCGATTTCCACAATCGTGACTGGAATTCGGCGTTGAACAGGATCACCCAAAAGCCAAGCGTCAACTCGGCAATTATCTTGTCGGGCGTCTCTGGCTCCCAGCGGGATCGCAGCTTTGCCTTTGCTCGGGCCACCTGCGATAGATGCCTCTGGAATAGAGGATCGCCTTCCCACGCCGCCCACCAGTCGGCGCGGCCATAGTGTTCGGCTAGTTGCCGACTGACGGCGTTGCGCAAACTGACTTCCACTACGCCGAGGAAAGGGGTAACCGCGCCGGCAACGATCAGGTTGTGCCGATAGGCTTCCATCGCCAACGCTCGATCATTGTGGCAATACGTCAAATAACGACTGGCTCTCGCCGTCGAAAACACCCGCTCAAACGT
The DNA here is from genome assembly GCF_000307735.3 of Cupriavidus sp. HPC(L). Lineage (NCBI taxonomy): Bacteria > Pseudomonadati > Pseudomonadota > Betaproteobacteria > Burkholderiales > Burkholderiaceae > Cupriavidus > Cupriavidus sp. HPC(L). The sequence continues at coordinate 19,081 of NZ_AMPR02000290.1, forward strand.
CCTCCACTCCACAGCCATTCCTCCATGACCTTGTACTGCGTTAAAGGTCAGGAAGTATCGAAGGCCTTGCGCGTGAGAACAGTCAGGAAGTAGCGCACACTTTCGAACTGCGCTAGAATCCGACCACTGCCCTAACCTGTCCTCTCCCGGATGCACATGCCGGTGATGACTCTAGGTCGATACATGGCTCGCCTCGCGCGGGCCATGTCTGTTTTCGGGCCATGTTCCATGGCGCGCTCGGCTTCGCGCACCGGCGACCGATGCGTGTCAGCTGGCTTTGCCGCCAGATGCAGCAAGGCGCTTCGCGAGGTCTGGCAGCACTTCGCTACCCTGCAGTGCCGCGGCTGCCAGCCGACGCACATGATCCCGCAGATCGCGCGGCCATGATTCGGTCAGCATCACAAAGCGCTCGCCGTCACCGGCATACAGCGCGCGGGACGCGTCCTCGTAGCCGGGCTGGTTGCCAAGCATCGCAAGCATGAAGCGGTCAGCTGCTTGCTGCGCTTCGCGCATCGCCTGCCGTCCTCCGTCCTGGGCACGCGCGTGCTCAACCAGTTTGCGCAGCGTCACTGACGCGCCGCCCGGCTGTGCGGAAAGCCATTCCCAGTGGCGCGGCAGCAGGGTTACCTCGCGTGCCACCACGCCGAGCCTGGGACGGCCCGGCGTCCGGGGTTCGCCCCTGCTCTCTTCCCTTTCGCGTTCCGCCTGCTCCGAGGCCGGCTGTCGCCCGTCCGGTTGCAGCCTCGCGACAATCTCCTGATCCGTGCCGCACAGGTCGAAATCGATCTGGCGGCCGCTGCGATCGTCGAAGATCAATACCGCTGGCGCCGACGCGTCGTCGCGCCGTTGCGCGAGGGCGCGCTTGACGGCAAGGGCCACGGCGCCGGGCGCGCCGGAAGCGAGAATGCGTTCGCCGATGAACGCGGTGCAGGTGTCTGGTTTTGGCATGTTGGAACTCCGTGAACTGGCGGCATTTTATCCGGGTAAAACAAGATGGTCAATATTACCCGGGTTAAATTCCGCAACACGGTCACGCCCCTGCTGTCCACTCACTCCACCGAAATCCCCCGCTGCTTGATCACCGCTCCCCAACGCGCCGTCTCCTTCTGGATCGTCTCTCCCAGCTGCCGTGGCGTGCCGCCGCCGACGTCCATGCCGAGCGTCGCGAGCTTGCTCTTCAACGCGGGATCCGCCAGCACCTCGCCGGTCTGGCGGTTCAGTTGTTCGACGACCTCGCGCGGCGTGCCGGCCGGGGCCATCAGCGCGTACCACGACACCGCCTCGAACTGCGGGAAGCCCTGTTCGGCGACAGTCGGCACATCGGGCAGCACGGCGGAGCGCCTGGCGCTGGCGACGCCCAGCGCGCGCAGGCGCCCGGCCTGGATATACGGCAACGCCGCCGACATCTGCGCAAACATCATCGTGACCTGGCCGCCGACGAGGTCGGTCATCGCCGGACTGACGCCCTTGTAGGGCACGTGGATCAGCTTGACGTTGGCGTCGAGCTGCAGCAGTTCACCGGCCAGATGCGCCTGGCTGCCCGCGCCCGGCGAGGCGAAGGTCAGCTTGCCGGGCTGCTGGCGTGCGAGCTTCAGCAGGTCGGCAAGCGACTTCGCCGGGACGCCGGGGTGAACCACCAGCACGTTTTCGGCCGTGGCCAGCATCGCGACCGGCACCAGGTCGGCCGCCTTGTACGGCAGGTTCGGCATCAGCGACGGATTGACGGCGATATTGCCGACCGGCACCACGGCCAGCGTATAGCCATCAGGCGCGGCCTTGGCGACCTGATCGACGCCGATCGTGCCGGCCGCGCCGGCCTTGTTCTCGACGACGACCGGTTGGCTCCAGCGTTTGGACAGCCCCTCGCCTGCCGTACGTCCGAGCACGTCGGCCGGACCGCCGGCCGCAAACGGCACGACCAGCCGGACCGGCTTGGCGGGATAGGCCTGCCCGCCGCCCTGCGCCGACGCGCCAAGCGGCACGCTTGCCGCGAGCAGCGCGCCCAGTATCGTGGAAAGCAAACGCATCATCGTGATTCTCCGAGAGTGGATCAGGCCAATGGATCGGATGGGTGCCGCGAGGACTCCAGCGAAGGCTCCGACAATGACGCCGGCACGGACTCCGGCAAAAACGGCAAGACACCCTGCACAACCGGTGTCGCCGCGGTCAGCGCCACCCCCGCGCGATCCGCCTCGTGCGCCCAGCGGACCAGGCGCCGATAGTCGTCCGGCACCATTGCCGCAAAGCGCGACAGCCGCAGCGTGGCAAGCGCCTCGCCGCATTCCGGGTCGCGATGCGCGTGCAGCAATACCTCGCGCAGCCGAGCCGCGATGTCTTCGCCGATGCCGGGCGATGCGACCAGCGGCGGAATCGGCGAGGACTGCGTCACCGCCAGCGTGCGCACGGCGGCGATCCGTTCTGGCGCATGCAGCCGCAGCAAGTCGAGCACATAGCTGTCGACCACGCCGACCTCGGCGCGCCCCGCGATCACCGCGTCGATCACGTCCTGCGGTGTCGGCGTGGCGTCATCGGTCGGCAGATACAACGCGCCCTCGACCAGCCCGAACTCCATCAGATAGCGGCGCGGCGCGTTGTAGCCCGAATTCGATTCCGGCAGCATGCACGCAAGCCGCGTGCCGAAGGTCTGTGCCAGCGAGGTGCAGGGCGCATCGGCGCGCACGATGAATTCGCTGAAATAGCGCGGCATGCCGCCGTAGCGCGGCAGATCGGGCACCGGCGCGGCCAGCAGCCGGTAGCGCAGCGGCGACGCCGCAAACGGATAGCCGCACATCAGCACGCAGGCGCAATCGTCACGCTCCCACAGCGCGCGGATCGGCGCCGGCGCGTCATGCTCGACATAGTCCAGTGCCACGCCGGCGCGCTGCGCCACGCGCATCAGCAGCGTCCGCCAAGCGCTGGCTGCCTGCGGCGACACCGAATACATCCTGGCATTGGCGATCATGCGTAGACCAGCCTTTGGCCGATGCCCATGCGCTGCGCCTTCTGCATGATCGCGTGGCCGAGCGCGATATCGCTGAGCGACAGGCCGCGATGCCAGAACAGATTGGTTTCGTCGTCGCTCTGCCGCCCCGGCTTGCGGCCGGCCACGATCTCGCCGAGCTCGGCATGCAGGGTCTGCTCCGACAGCTTGCCGGCCTCGACATGGGCGCGCAGCGAGCCGAACATGCCGCCCTTGCATTGGCTCCAGTCGTCGACCACCAGCTTGTCCATGATGTCGGTCAGCGACAGCTCGACCGCGCTCATCGTGCCGTAGGGCACGACAAAGGCGCCGCGCGAGATCCATTCGGTCTTCAGCAGCGGCGTCGGCCGCTCGAGCCGCGATGCCTCGACGACGATATCGGCGCCGCGCACGCAGGACTCCCAGTCCTCGGTCACGATGATCGCCTTGCCGAGGTCGCGCTCGAGCTTCGCGGCGAACGCATTGCGGCTTTCGGGGCGGCGCGAGTGCACGCGGATCTCGTCGAAGTCGAACAGGCTGTCGAGCAGCCGGATATTCCAGTAGGACGTGCCGCGCGCACCGATATGGCCGAGCACCTTGCTGTTGCGTCGTGCCAGATGCCGCGCGCCAAGCGCGGTCAACGCACCGGTGCGGGCATCGGTGATGAAGGTTGCGTCGATCACGGCGACCGGCATGCCGGTGCGTGGATCGAACAGGTTCAGCAGCGCCATTTCCGATGGCAGGCCCTGCTTGTAGTTGTCGACGAAGTCGCCGACGATCTTGACGCCCGCCAGCCCGAGCGGCGCGACATAACCGCGCAGCACGTTGAAGTGCCCGTTGAAGGCGGGATCCGGAATCAGATGCATGCGCGGCTCGATCACGGTCTGCCCATTGCCCTGCGCCACCAGCCCCTGCTCGACCGCGGCAAGAATCTCCGCGTCGGTCATCGCCAGCCGGGCGATGTCCTTGCCGTTGAGGTAGGTCAGATGGATGTCGCTCATACCGTCTCCGATGTCGTGGAACCGTGAAATCGTCGAAGTCAGTGTAGGGAGCGCGGCCATGACTGTCATATGCTTATATATCGGTGACGCTTAACATCGTGTTATGTGATGAAAATCAATCTGCGCCAGATCGAAGTGTTCCGCGCGGTGATGCTGACAGGTTCCATCAGCGCGGCCGCCAAGCTGTTGTACGTCTCGCAGCCGGCGATCAGCCGCCTGCTGTCGCATACCGAGCAGCGCCTGGGCTTCGCGCTGTTTCGGCGCACCAAGGGCAGGCTGTATCCGACGCCGGAGGCGCGCCGCATGCTGGCCGAGGTCAACGCGGTCTATGACGGCATCGAGCGCGTCAACGAGATCGCCGAGGACCTGGCGGCAAACCGCACCGGCAGCCTGCGCGTGTCGTGCAGCCCCAATCTGGGGCAGACGGTGCTGCCCCGTGCGATTGCGCGCTTCCGTCTGGCGCATCCCGAAGTCCGCATCGTGGTGCGCACGCAGATTCCCGCCAATATGTTGCGCGCGCTGCTGTCGGGGCAGGCCGAGCTCGGCGTGTCGACGATGCCGCTGACGCATCCGAACCTGGAGGCGCGCGTGCTGGCGCGCAATCCGATCGTCGCGCTGGTGCCCGAGGGCCATCGCCTCGCCGGCCGCAGTGCGGTACGGCCCGCCGATCTGGCCGGCGAGCCGCTGATCGGCTACGGCGACGATGTCCCGTTCGGGCTGCTGATCCGGGAGATGTTCGGCGGCGAGGCCGATCAACCGGACTTCAGCGTGCAGGTGGAACAGGCGCACGTCGCCCGTGCGCTGGCGCAGGCCGGGGCCGGCATCGCGCTGGTCGATGCGATGACGGTGTTCGGCCAGAGCTGGCCCGATATCGTCGCGGTGCCGGTCAGGACGCGCGTCACCGCGTCCGCGCAGATCTTCCATGTCGAGACCGAGCCGCTGTCGCGGCTGGCGCTGGACTTCGTCGACACGCTGGTGGCGATGATGAAGCGATAAAGATCACGGCGCGTACGGCCGCGCACCCCGGCTGGGCCTTCCGCTAATGCACGATGCCGCCCTTGACGAAGCGCACCGGCTCGGCGTCCATCCGCAACAGCAGCGCGGTCAGGCCATCGGGCGCCGGCTTTTCGGTCGTCGCGCTCGTCGTCGGCTTCGCCCCCTGCCCCGACTCGCACAGCAGATCGGCATCGGACCAGCCCTTCTGCTGCGGCGTACCCCGCGCGCGCAGCCAGCCATCGCGATCGGCCAGCAGCTCGGTGCCGCCGAGGCGCTCCGGCGCGACGCCGGCGAGCCGCGCGACGGTATCCCAGGCCTGCGGCGACACCGCCGCGCAATCGCTGCGGAACTGCGGCACAAAAGCGGGGGGCTTGCCGTCGGGCGTCACGAGCAAGGTCAGGAAGCGCGGGTCCTCGAGCGGGATGCGGTCGGACGAGCCATCGAAGGCCACCAGCCTCAGCCGCTGGCCGTCGCGCCACTGCGCCAGCCGGCGCGGCGCGCCGGCTCCGCAGCGGATCGCCATGTCGGGAAGCGCCACGGCCATCGGCCAGCTGCCGGCCGACTTCGCGCCCTCGCCCGCGGCCAGCGCCTTGGCATAGTCGAGCACCGCCCAGATCTCGCCGTCGCTCAATACCCCGGCGAATGCGGGCATGACAGGGCCGCCATGGTCATCACGCATGCCATCGGCGATACGCCAGAACAGCTCGCCATCGGCGCGGCGCCCCAGCAAGGGCCCGACCAGCGTCGGCGGCCAGCGCGGCAACGTCGCCGCCAGTGGCCCTTCGCCACGGCCATCGTCGCCGTGGCAGGCGGCGCAATGCTGTCCGTAGATTCGTGCACCGAGGGCAATCGCTTCCACCGAAAATCCGGTCGGACTCGCATGAAAGCTGGTCGGCGCGGCCGGCACGAACAACAGCGCCGGCGCAGGCCTGGGAGCCAGCAGCAGGCCGGCGGCGGCGATCGCCAGCAGCATCGCCCGGCGGCGCCGCCATGGCAGCGCCAGCAGCATCGCCATCAGCGACAGCGCGACGGCGATGCCGGTCCAGGCCAGTTGCCTTGCCACGCCGAGATCGATCAGCAAGGTTTCGCCGGCGATCCGATGGCTCCATGGCCAGGCCGGTTGTCCGTGCACATCGCCGGTCAGACCCAGCCAGTGCCATAGCCGCAGCAAGCCGAACTGCGCCTGCTCGACGATGGCCAACAGCGTATCGAGCCAGGCCGGCAACACCACGCCATTCATCGCACCGCTCGCGCCACGGCGTCTCCAGACGCCGCTCCCAACGCCGCTGCCAACGCCGCTGCCAACGTGTCGGCCATCACCAGCTCGCGTCCAGGCCCAGATGGGTCAGCGCCTCGTGGCGCATCTCGGTCAGCCTGGGATCGCCGCGATGGCGGGGATACGGCAGATCGACGTCGATCTCCGCGCGGATGCGGGCCGGCCGATCGCTGAACACGATCACGCGCTGCGCGAGGAACAGCGCCTCCTCCACATCGTGCGTGACCAGCAGGGCCGAGAACCCGGCGCGCTGCCACAGCGCGACCAGTTCGCTCTGCATCGCCAGCCGCGTCAGCGAATCGAGCTTGCCGAGCGGCTCATCGAGGACCAGCAGGCGCGGATCGTTGACCAGCGCGCGCGCGAGCGCCACACGCTGCGCCATGCCGCCGGACAGCTGATGCGGAAAGGCACGCGCGAAGTCCTTCAGGCCCACCCGTTCGAGCGCCGCGTCGACCCGTTGATGCTCGCGGCCCAGCAGCCCGCGTGCCTGCAGGCCGAGCGCCACGTTGTCCCAGACGCGCCGCCACGGAAACAGTGTCGGGTCCTGGAACACGACGATGCGCGACGGGTCCGGGTCCGTGATCGTCGCGCCGTCCTGCAGGATCTGCCCTTCCACCGGCGCGTCGAGGCCCGCCACCAGCCGCAGCAACGTCGACTTGCCGCAGCCGCTGGGACCCAGCAGCGCGACAAATTCCCCCGGCTCGACGTTCAGGTTCACGTGGTCCAGTACCTGCAGCCGCGTCTCGCCTTCTCCGAACCAATGGCTGACCTGCCGTACCTCGATGCCAGCTCCGGCGCCCTCGCCTTCGATGCCCCCACCCGTTCCGTTGTTTTGTTGTTGATGCGAGCCGGCCAGTCCCCGCGCCACCGTCGCCCCTGCCTTTTCCGCAATCGCCGCGCTCACCATTTGACGGTTCCCTTCTGCCACGACAGCGCCCGGTCGCGCAGCGCAAACAACAACGTGATGACGCCGGAGAACAGCAGCGCCATCACGATCAGCGCCGCGTACATGTTCACGTACGAGGCCCAGCCCTGCGCCCACGTCAGATACCAGCCAAGTCCCGACTTGACGCCCATCATCTCGGCGGTGACCAGCACCGAGAACGACGCGCCCAGCCCCATGAACAGGCCGACGAACACCTGCGGCAGGGCCGCCGGAATCGCGACGCGCAGCACCAGGAACCAGCCCGACGCGCCCATCGTCCGCGCCACGTCGTAGTAGCGCTTGTCGACGCTGGCGACGCCGGACCACGTCAGCACCGCGACCGGGAATGCCGTGGCCAGCGCGATCAGGAACACCGCGGCCGAATAGCTCGACGGGAAGAAGTAGAAGGTCAGCGGCAGCAGCGCGGTCGATGGCAAGGGGCCGAGCACGCGCAGCACCGGATGCACCCAATAGCCGATCCGGCGCGACCAGCCGATCGACACGCCGATCAGGAAGCCGACGACCGCGCCGTGCGCAACGCCGAAGCCGAGCAGCTTCAGCGTGTTCAACGCGCTGTCGCCGAGCCGGCGCCAATCATCGAGATAGACCTCGATCAGCGCCTGCGGCGGCGCGAAGAACGGCGTCGGCAGTGTTCCGGTCTTGGCGGTCAGATATTCCCAGGCGGCCAGCACCAGCGGCACGGCCGCCAGCCACGGCCCGGCGGCGCGAAGTGCCCCCCAGGCGCGATGCCGGGCCCACAAGCGCGGACCGACCGCGGCGGATAGCGCGAGCGCTGCGGCCACGACCAGTGCGGCGACGCCCAGCTCGGCGGTATAGGCCCAGTCGCTGAACCCGGCGACCACGTTGGGCCAGCGCCAGGTCAGCAGGCCGAAGCCAGCCCATGCCAGCGCGGCAACGTAGCCGACCGGCCATGGCCTGGACACGCCCGCCCCCGCGCTCCGGCGCTTGGTCCGGCCGGCGTCGCGCGCCGCCTCGAACGCAGCTTGATGCGTACTCATGATTTATCCCAGGACATTGGCGTAGACATGCTGCGCCAGGCGTTGCGGATCGGTGGTCTTCTTGATCACGCCGATCTTGCGGAAATCCTCGGCATAGAAGGCGATTTCATCGCGCAGATCGACGCCGGTCGGATGATGGGTATAGGTCAGCGTCGCGTAGAGCTTGCGCAGATCGTCCAGCGAGATCTTCGGCGAGTACCTGGCGAACACCTTGGCCGCCTCGTTCGGGTTCTCGTGCACGAAGTCGGTCGCCTGCACGATCGCGCGCGCCAGCGCGGACGCCGTGGGCCGATCGTTGCGGACCAGTTCGCCGCGCGCGCCGACCACGCAGCAGACCTTGCGCGCGTACTCGCCGCTCAGATTGGTCGCCAGTTCGACGTAGGCGCCATGGGTGCGCTTCTCCAGCAGATAGAGATTCGGGTCGCCGTCGGCGATCGCCTGGATCTCGCCCTTGTCGACCGCGACGCCGAGCAGGTCGGCCGGATACTGGCGCCAGGTCACGTCCTTGTCCGGGTCGATGCCGTTCTTGGCCAGCAGGATCGTGAAGAAGTGCTTGCCCGGCGCGGCGAGATCGCTGACGCCGACCGTCTTGCCCTTCAGCGCCCGCAGGCTGGTGACGCCGGCCGCCTTCGAGCCGACCAGCCGCACGCAGCCGCCATGCGAGCTGCCGATGATCTTGACGTCGAAGCCCGCCTCCAGCGGCTTGAGCCAGCGGTGGATCATGCCGACCGCGGCATCGGCCTTGCCGGTGGCGATCGATTCGAGCAGCTGGTCGGTGGAGCCGCTGTAGTTGATCAGATCGACCTGCAGGCCGTTCTTCTCGAAGAAGCCCTTCTCCTGCGCGACCACGATCGGCGTCAGGCAGAACGAATTCTGGTTCCAGGCGAAGGTCAGCTTGCGCGGCGCGGACCAGGCGCGCCGGCCGAGTATCAGCGCCGGGGCGGCGATGGCCGCGGCGCCG
>NZ_AMPR02000289.1:0-2989 GCF_000307735.3 Cupriavidus sp. HPC(L)
GCTGCTGCCGCCGCTGCCCCGGCGGCACCGGCCGCTCCCGCTCCGGCCGCAGCGGCTCCGGCGCAAACCACGGCTGCAGCTCCCGCCGCGGCTTCGGCCGAGGTCGGCAAGCGTGTCTACGATCAGGTCTGCGCCGCGTGCCACGCCGCCGGCGTTGCCGGTGCGCCGAAGGTCGGCGACAAGGCCGCCTGGGCGCCGCGCATCAAGGAAGGCATGGACGCCGTCCACAACTTTGCGCTGAAGGGCAAGGGCGTGATGCCGCCGAAGGGCGGGTACGCCGGCCCCGACGCCGACGTGATTGCGGCAGCCGACTACATGGTCAACGCGTCGAAGTAAGGCTGCGACACCGGGGCGCCAGCGCGGCGCCCGACTCCGCAGCACAAAAAAGCCAGCGGCATGCCGCTGGCTTTTTTACGTCTGCCGTTCGGTCGCGCTATACCACGCGCGAGTATCGGGCCGGCGGCGCCGCCCCGGAGCGGGATGTCGGCGGCATCCGCAGCAGCGGGTGCGCCACCGCCTGTTCAGAAACGGGATCCGACTCGGTTGTGGGTTGCGCCGAGGCCGTCCGGTCGTCCCGCAGGTAGCGATCGAACACCATCGCCACGCGTCGCACCAGCAGCCGTCCCAGCGGCGTCACGTCGATCCACTTATCGGATATCCGCACCAGCCCCTGCTCCGCGAGCGACGCCAGCTCGGCGCGCTCGGCGGCAAACCTGGCGTCGAAGTCGATGCCGTGCCGCCGCGCGACCGCCGCAGTATCGAGTACGCCGTGGCACATCAGCGCGCCGATGATGTCCTTGCGCAGCCGATCGTCGGCGTCGCAACGATGGCCGCGCAGCACGGGCAGCCTGCCGGCATCGAGCGCGCCGTAGTACTCGTCCAAAGTACGCGCGTTCTGCACGTAGCGGCCGGCCACCGCGCCGATCGCCGAGATGCCGAAACCGAGCTGGTCGTGACCGGCGTGGGTCGCATAGCCCTGGAAGTTGCGCTGCAGCCGTCCTTCGCGCTGGGCGCGGGCCAGCGCGTCGTCCGGCAGCGCGAAGTGGTCCATGCCGATATAGACATAGCCGGCCGCGGTCAGCCGCTCGATGGCCGAAACCAGGATGTCCAGCTTTTCGCCGGCCGACGGCATCGCGGCCTCGTCGATCCGCCGCTGCGGCTTGAAGACGTGCGGCAGATGCGCGTAGCTATACAGCGACAGGCGGTCCGGCCGCATCTCCAGCACCCGCTCGATGGTCGCGCCGAAGCGGGCAGCGGTCTGGTGCGGCAGGCCGTAGATCAGATCCATGCTGACCGACAGTAAACCGAGCCGCCGCGAGGCGGCCACCACGCGGCGCGTGTCTTCCACCGGCTGCACGCGATGGATCGCGGCCTGCACCTGGGGATCGAAGTCCTGCACGCCGAGGCTGACGCGATTGAAGCCCAGCTCCGCGAGCAGCGTCATCCGTTCGTCGTCGACGCGGCGCGGATCGATCTCGATCGAATGCTCGCCGTCCGGCCGCAGATCGAAGTGCCGGTGCAGCGCGCCCATGACCTGCCGCATTTCGGCGGGATCGAGGAAGGTCGGCGTACCGCCGCCCCAGTGCGATTGCACCACGGGCCGGCGCTCGCCCAGCCGGGCCGCCACCAGCGCCATCTCGCGCGCCAGATAGCGGACATAGCGCGCACTGCGGCCGTGATCGCGCGTGATGATCTTGTTGCAGCCGCAGTAGTAGCAGATGTTCTCGCAGAACGGGATATGCAGGTAGAGCGACAGCGGCGCGTCGGCACCCGCCGCCCGGCAGTCGTCCAGCGCGGCCCGATACGCGTCTTCGCCGAAGCCCGCATGGAAGCGATCGGCGGTCGGATAGGAGGTGTAGCGCGGCCCGTTGACGTCAATGCGCTCGGCGAGCGCGCGGAAATCGGCGAGGTCGGCGCGGCGGATGACAGAGTCCGGAGCGGTGGCGGGTGCGGCGGGAGCGGAATGGGGAACGGTCGTTGCCATGAGGCGGCCTTCTGAGGAATCCGCTTCGATGCTAGCCAGACCGGCGCCCGCAGGACTTGACCGGCATCAAGCGCCGGCGAATCGGATCTGGCGCGGGGCCTTCGGCGTGGCTTTGCTGCAGCCAAACGCCGCTGCGGCAGACCCACCTTACTCCCGCGGCAGCGTCACCGTCGCCCGCAAACCGCCTTCCGGCCGGTTCTCCAGCATCAGTTCGCCGCCATGGCGCGCCACCGCGTCGGCGGCGATGGCCAGGCCCATGCCGACGCCGCCGGTGGCCCTGCTGCGCGAGGACTCGATGCGGTAGAACGGCTCCATCACGCGCCCCAGTTCGTCCGGCGGAATGCCGGGGCCATCGTCGTCCACATCGATGACGACCTTGTCCGGCGCATCGGTCAGCGTCACGCGGGCGCCGCCGCCATAGCGGTGCGCGTTCTCGATCAGATTGACCAGCGCGCGGCGCAGCTCGGCCGGATAGACTGCCAGCGGCTGCGCCGAGCCGCTGCACGAGACCTGCTGGCCCAGTTCCATCGCATCGTCGACGACGGCCTGCACCAGCGCGGCGATGTCGACGCGCTGGCGCGGGCCGACGGCGCCTTCGCGCTCGCGCAGATAGCCGAGCGTGGCATCGATCAGCGCGTTCATCTCGGCGAGGTCCTGACGCAGCCGCCGGCTCGTGTCGGCATCGTCTAGCCGCTCGATGCGCAAGGCCATCCGGGTCAGCGGCGTGCGCAGATCGTGCGAGACCGCGGCCAGGAAGCGAGCCTGCTGCGCCAGCTGGGTCTGGATCCGTTGCTGCATGCGATTGAAGGCGCGCGCGGCCTCGCGCGCCTCGTTCGGTCCGCCCTGTTCGTCGAGCGGTGGCGCGTGGACGTCCTGGGTCAGCCTGCCGGCGCCGCGCGCGAGCTGCTGCACCGGGCGCGCCAGCACGCGCGCACCCACCCAGGAGGCGGCCACGATCGCGGCGAACTGGAACAGCATGCCGAATGGCGGTGGCCTGCCCGGACC
>NZ_AMPR02000288.1:0-3004 GCF_000307735.3 Cupriavidus sp. HPC(L)
GCAGCGCCTGCGCGGCGTGGTGCGCGGCGCGCTGTCGCGACTGCCCGGCGACCCAGCGATAGGTCTCCGCCAGTTGCGCATCGACGCGCATCAGCGGGTCCAGCGCAAACCACGGCTCCTGCGGCAGCAGCGCCAGCTCACGGCCCCATAGCGGCCGCCGCGCCCGCCTATCGCCGGCCTCGCATTGCCAGCCATCGCCGGCGAGGCGCCCGCTCGCGCGCAGGCCGGAGGGCAGCGAGCCCATCACGGCATGGGCCAGCAGGCTCTTGCCGGAACCGGTCTCGCCCAGCAGCGTCAGCGCGCGGCCGGCCTGCAGTTCGAACGACACCGGCTGCAGCAGCACGCCGGCAGCACTCGCGACCGACAGGTCCGTCACGCCGAGCAGGCGTCCGGCGCGGTCGCCGTGCAAGTCCTCGATGAGGATGTCGTTCCGCGCGTTCATGACGACACCCCGGCACGCGTGCGGTCGTTGAGCAGTGCCAACGCCAGAATCGCCAATGCCAGCACCGCGATCGGGCTGGCGATGGCCCACGGCGCCTCGGCAGCATAGGGCAGCAACTCGGTCATCATCAGGCCGAGCTCGGCCATCGGCGGCTGCACGCCCATGCCGACGAAGCCCATCGCGGCCAGCGCCAGCACCGCCGCGCCAAGCCCGAAGCTGCTCAACGTGCCGAGCACCGGTGCCAGCTCCGGCAGCAGGTGCCGGCGCACGATATGCAGCGGTCCGAAGCCGAGCAGGCGCGCGGCCTCGACATGGTGGCTCTGCAGCACGATCCGCGCGCTGGCGCGCGCGACGCGGAAATACTCGACCCACAGCACCAGCGACAGCCCCAGATACAGCGGCCACATCGCGCCCGGCGCCAGCGCGGACAGCAGCAGCACCAGCAGCAGTCCCGGCAGCGCCAGCACCGCGTCGGCCAGTGCGCCTACCACGCGATCGACCCAGCCGCCGCGCCACGCGGCAAGCAGCCCAAGCAACGTGCCCGGCAGCGCGGCCGACAGCACGCACAGCAGCGCGAGCCCCAGCGACAGCCGCGTGGCGTGCGCGGTGCGGGCCAGCACGCTGCGGCCCAGATGATCGGTGCCGAGCGGCTCGGCCATCGTCGGCGCCTGCAGTACGCGGTACAGATCCTGTTCGAACGGTTCGCGTGGCGCAGCCCACGGGCCGACCACGGCGAACAGGGCCAGCAGCACGATCAGCAGCAAGGCGATTCGCCGCCGCGGCGTGGCAGCCGCCGATACGCCCTTCAAGCTCGAGCTTGCCATTCCGCTCATCGTGCCACCCTCGCTCGCAGCCTTGGATCGATCGCCATGCAGGCGAGGTCGACCGCGGCGTTCAACACCACGAACAGCAGTCCCATCGTCAACGCGGTGCCCTGGATCATCGGCACATCGCGGCCGAAGATCGCATGCACCAGCGCATGGCCGATGCCGGGCCACGCGAACAGCGTCTCGACCACCACCACGCCCTCGAGCAGATAGACCAGCTGCACGCCAAGATAGGCGACCACCGGCACCGCGGCATTGCGCACGCCGTGCCGCGCCATCGCGACCCGGTCCGTCAGCCCCTTGGTCCGCGCGAACAGCCAGTACGGCGCCGCGACCACGGCGGCCATCGCATCGCGCGCGACGCGCATCGCGGTGGCGGCCAGGCCCAGTCCCAGCGTCACCGCCGGGGCGATCCAGCTGCCGTGCTCGCCGTGGCCCCCGGCCGGCAGCCAATCGAGCTCGACCGCGAACGCCAGCACCAGCAGCATGCCCAGCACGAATGGCGGCAGCGCACGCAGCAGCACCGACAACGCCAGCGTGGTGCGGTCGGTGTGGCCGCCGGCGCGACTGCCTGCGGCAAAGCCCAGCGGCAGCGCGATCAGCGTCGACACCGCCAGCGCGGCCAGCGCCAGCCACAGCGTATGGCCGAGCTGATGCGCGATCTCGGCGGCGACCGGCGCGCCGGTCACCGTCGAGGTGCCAAGGTCCAGGTGCAGCAACCGCGACCACCACGCCAGCAGGCCGTCGAACCACGGCTGGTCAAGCGCCAGTTCGGCCCGCACCGCGTCGGCGGCCTGCGCGGTCACCATGTCGTAGCCATAGCGGCCGGCGGCGATGCGGAACGCCATGTCGCCCGGCAGCAGCCGCATCATCAGGAAGCTGAGGCTGCCGACCAGCGCGGCGACGACCGCGGCCTGCACCCCGCGCTGCAGCAGCACGCGAGCGATCAGCCGGGCGGCCGGTGTGGCGCGCCGCCGGAGCACGGCATCGTGCGGTGCCGATGCGGATTCGCCGACGCTTGCCGCGGCCGGTGTGGCGGCCAGCGCTGTGGCCTGAGGATTCGGTGGCGTCATCGCGTCCATTGCAATTCGGTGAGCCGGTAGCTGCGTTCGAACGGGTCGATCGACACGCCGGCCAGATGCGGGCTGGCCGCGAGCGTCTGCTGATACCAGAGCACGGGCACCAGTGGCAGGCCCTCGTGCAGCGCGCCGGCGATCTGCGCGCGCAGCGCCTGCGTACGGGCCGCGTCTGTGGTCGACGACATCGCCGCCAGCGCGCGCGTCAGCGTCGCCGACGACCAGCCCATCGCGCCCCAATCGCCGCCGTTGCCATCGGCCGTGCCGAAGTCCTGCGCGATCGTGCCCAAGGCATCGGGCACCGCGCCATAGTTGCGCGCAATCAGCGCCATCTGCAGCGTGCCGTCGCGATGGCCCAGCGGGATCTCGCTGGAATTGCCGATCGCCACGCGGACCTGCATGCCGATCAGGCGCAGCTGCTCCTGGATCGCGGCGGCGATCACCGGCAGTTCGGGGCGATCGGGAAAGGTCTGCAGCGTCAGCGCGAAACGCTCGCCGCCGCGTGCCAGCACGCCGTCGGTGCCGGGCCGCCAGCCCAGTTCGGCGAGCAGCGCTCGGGCGCGTACGGGGTCGTGCGCGAGTCCCGGCAGCTCGGCGCGGTGCCAGCCGGCCAGCGCGGGCGGGAACAGCTGCGTCGCGGCCAGCGAGGGCTCTCGCAG
>NZ_AMPR02000287.1:0-3072 GCF_000307735.3 Cupriavidus sp. HPC(L)
GTGACGCAGCGCCTGCGGCGTCAGCCGCGAGCAGCCGCTCAGGTCCAGCCGACGCAGCGACGCGCCGGTGCCGGCCAGCAGGGTCTCCAGCAGCGCGTCGGTCAGCGCCCCGGCGAAGGGGCTCAGATCCAGGCAGGCCAGCGGCGTGCCGGCCAGCGCCGTCAGCAGCCGGCGCTGGTCGTCGACCGCGATGGCGCGCGCGTCGGCATACAGCGCCATGCCGATCGCGTCGAACACCGCGGTGCGCTGGCGCGCCGGCAGCGCGGCGAAGGTCCGCGCGGCGCCATCGCGTCCGCTCAGCACGCCGAGCACGATCGCGGCGAGATCGCGCGCGGGAGATTGGGCCAGCCGCGACAACGCGCCGGTGGCCGACATGGTGCCGCCCGGCGCGGTCTGCATCGCATCGGCGGGCCGCCACGGCAACGGATCGGGCCGCGGATGGATCGCCGTCAGACCGAAGCGGGCGGCATGCGTGGCCGCATCCGTGGCGCCATAGCGTCCATTCGCGTTCCGGCGGGCAAGCGCCTCGTCGAGACAGGCAAAACGCAAGGCTGGCGCCGCCGGCTCGCTGGCGCGCACCGGATGGCGCTCGAACGCCGCCACATAGGGCGCCGCCAGTTCCGGCTCGAGGCTGCGCAACCATGCGATGCCGGTGGGCGCAATGCGCAGGCGCGCGGCAAGGGCGGCCATGCCGACGATGGTCTCGACACGCTGGCGCAGCGCCGGCAGCGCCTCGGCCGGAATCGCCCCCACCAGGCCCGCGTGCGGCCACATCTCGTTCGCTCCTGCACCGTCCGCGCCGGCAAACAACGCCCCAAGGTCCTGCTGCAGGCGTGCCGCATCCTCGAGCCAGCCGCGCAGCACCGCGTCCGGCTGCAGCCGGCCCACTTCCTCGAGCACCGCAAGGTCGAGCGGCTGCATCATCTGGTCCAGGCACAGCAGATGGCTGCGCACCGGCAGCGTGCTCCGCCCCGGTGCGGCCAGCCCCATCGCGGCCAGCGCGGCCCGCCCGTTGCCGATCCGCTTCAGCAGTTGCCGGGAGCCGCGCTCGACCACGACATGGTCGTCCGCTGGATCGCCGGCCTGCTCGCCGGGCCCGCCGGCCAGTTCGCGCAGCAGCGCCCGCGTGAACGAGGCGGGATGGATCGCGCGCAACGCGGTGGGCTCCTCGCGCAGCAGCTGTGCCAGCGAGCGGCCAGCGACATCCTCGATGACCTGCACATCGAAGATCCGCGTGCCACTGCACAGCTGCATCGGCACGCTGGCCGGCATGCCCCGCCCACCGGTCAGGCGCCGGTCCAGCGCATGCCAGATCGCCTCGCTGCCCGCCGCCTGCGCATCGAACTTGACCCAATAGACGTGCTCGCGTCCATCCGCCTCGAAGCGGACCGGCAGCACGCGATGCGTGCCCGGCTGGCCGGCGGGCTTCGGCAGGACATTGCCGTGCTCGTCGAACAACTGCCGCGCGATCTCCGGCGCCAGCGTGCGTTCCACGATGGCCCGCGACGCCAGCACACGCACCTGCACGGCGTCCCATGCGGCTCCCCACGCCGCCCTTGCCTGATTCCCGCCATCGACCAGCCAGCCGTCCAGGCGTCCGCGAAAGGCGCCCTGCCGTTCCGCCCATTGCGCGCGCCAGCCGTCGGGCCACGGCACGATCCCGAGCGCGCGCATCCGGCCTTCGTTGCCCGGCACCGCGCACAGCGCATCGCGCCAGACGCCCCAGCGCCCCATGGCGTCCTCGCGCGGCACCGCTGCCATGGCGGCCTCGTAATGACGGCGCATTTCGGCTGCCGGCGCACGCCGCACCGCCAGCGTGGCGGCCACACTTCGCGTTGCCTCCAGCGACGGCGGCCGGGCCGCCGCAGCGAGCACGAGCGGATGCAGCGCCGGATCGCAGTCGTCGAGCCGGCGCAGCGCACGCACCGCCTCGCCGACCGGCCACGCAGGCACCTGACCGATGCCGGCGAGCATCGACAGCGCCGCCCGCAGCGGCCCCACCACGCGGTCCTGCACGGCCTGCAGCAGGCGGCGCTCCGAGTGGCTCCATGCCGCATCGGCCAGGTCCTCGCGCCGGTGCGCCCGCAGTTGCAGCCGCCAGCGCAGCGTCTGCACCACCGCCATGGCCCAGCGCCAGTCCGCCAGGAACGGCGCCGAGAATCGCTTGAGCGCATCGAGCCGTTCCAGCGCCGCGCGCGGCGGCGTTTCATGGCGGCCGAACAGCAGCGACAGCGAGGTCAGCGTGTGCACCAGCGGTCCCCGATAGCCATGCTTGAGGTCGACGCCGCTGTCGGCATGATGCGTCTCCGCGTCGCCGAGCCGCATCATGTCGGCCTGCAGCTGGCGCAGCGCCAGATCCTCGCGCGCGCACAGCCGCCCGGGGTCGTCCACGCGCAACGGCACGTCCAGCACAGCGGCCATCGCCAGCGACAGCCGCTGCATCAGTGCGGGCTCGCCATGCGCAAGGCAAGGCGTCAGCAACGAGAAGTGCAGGCCCTGGTCCGCATCCGGATGGGCGTTGGCCGCGCTGCGCTGGCGCAGCATGTCGGCAAGCTGCTCCGGCGTGCCGGTCCAGGCCAGCGCCGACGCTGCCACGCGCACGCCCGCATCGACCTCGAATCCGCCCGGCGCCGGCAACGGATGATCGGCGCCCGGCGCCGTTTCGCCGAGACTGCAGACGGCCAGGTCGAACAGCCGCCGGAACCGGATGAACCATGCCTGCGCGAGGCTGTCGGCCGGCGCGGGCTCGGCCAGCAGCAGCGCATACTCGAAGTCCGAGTACGGACTCATGTCGCCGCGGCTCATCGAGCCCAACCCGACGATCGCGAACGCGCACGGCGGTTCGGCCAGCATCCAGTGCCGGCAGGCGCGCGCGATCTGCGCGACCAGCGTCCTGTAGCGCGCGGTCAGCCGTTCCTGCAACGCCTCGATGGGCAGCGGGGTCTGCCAATCGCACAGTGCCGCCCGATCGCTTGCCTCGGGCAGTTCCGCTTGCGCCAGATCGGCCGCTGCCTGCGCCCGCAACGCATCGACGCTGTCGCGCAGCGCGCGCCACAGCGCCCGCGGCGGCTC
>NZ_AMPR02000286.1:0-3079 GCF_000307735.3 Cupriavidus sp. HPC(L)
CCGGCGCCGACCGCACGGCCGACCAGCGCGGTCAGCGCCGAGCCCACGCCGAAGGCCAGCGGGATCATCAGGAATTCGAGCCGCGCCGAGATGCCGTAGGCCGCAACGGCCGCGGTACCGTAGGGGCGCAACTGCGCGGTGACCAGGATCGTTGCCAGATTGGCCAGCGCGGCAAGCCCGCAGGCGACCAGCCCGACCGACAGGATGCGCTGGAACAGTGCCGCGTTCGGGCGCACGCGCAGCACCGGCACGAAGCCGGCGCCGCCGCGCAGCACGACCACCGCCATGCCGAGTGCCGCGGCCCACGACACCAGCGCGAAGGCCGCGCCGATACCGGCCAGCCCCATCCCGCCGGGTTCGGCCAGCGCCCAGGCCAGCAGCGGGAAGGCGATCCACATCAGGCACAGCACGCGCGCCGCCAGCGCATGGCGGCCGCCGCCGCGCAGCACCGACGCCATCGTGTTGGCCAGCCAGGCCGGCACCGCGCCCGCGCCGAACAGCCAGATCGCATAGCTCGCGGCGGCCTCGGCGGCGGTCGCACCGGCCACCGCGCCGAGCACGGCATGCGGAAAGCCCGCCAGCGCGATCGCGAAGCCGAGGCCGGCCAGCACGGCGATGATCAGCGCATGCAGCACCAGCGCCGAGGCGTCCTCGCGCTTGCCGGCGCCGAGCGCGCGAGCGATCGCGGATACCACGCCGCCGCCCATCGCGCCGGTCGACATCTGCTGCAGCAGCAGCGCGAACGGCAGCACGACGGCCCAGCCCGCCAGCGCCGCGGTGCCCTGGCGCGCCGCCAGCCAGGTCTCGATCAATTGCGCGACGGCCTGCAGCAGCGCGATCAGGCTGGTCGGCGCGGCCAGCTTGACGATGGCACGCAGCACCGCGCGAGGTGCCGCCGTGTCGGCAGCGGCAGGTTCACGCAGGGGGGCGGCTGCGGTAGCGGCAGTCGACAAGGCCGCGGCCGGTGCGGCGCCCCGTACTGCGCCCCGTACTGCGCCCCGTACGGCGTCATGCAGTTCGGTCATCGCCTGCCTCCGTGGCTTCGACGGTGTCGGCTTCGGGCGCGAAGCGGCGGCGCAGGTGGTGGCCGGCCGCGGGGCCGGCGGTGACGCGCAGGTCGTCCAGCGTGACGGCGCTGCCGTCGGCGCGGGTCAGCGCCGGGGCGGCGATCTCGTCGCCGGTGCGCCGGTCCAGCAGCACCGTCATCGGACCGCGGTCGGTCATCCAGCGGTCGGCCCAGGCCTTCAGTGCGACGAAGGCGGGGAAGAAGTCCCGGCCCTTGTCGGTCAAGTGGTAGTGGTGGCGTGCGCCGCCGTCGGCCGGCACGCGCTCGAACATGCCGTGCTCGACCAGCGTCTTCAGCCGGGCGCTGAGGATGTTGGGCGCGATGCCGAGGTTGCGTTGGAAGTCGTCGAAGCGCGTGCTGCCGTAGAAGGCCTCGCGCATCAGCAGGATCGCCCAGCGCTCGCCCAGTACTGCCATCGATCGGGCGATCGGGCAGGGCATGCTGGCAAAGTCGGTGTGGCCCACGTCTCCTCCGTTTGGGACAGCCAATGACGCAATCAGTCGATCGCGAAATGGCTTTTACTTTCAATTTGCAAGCATTCTAGCTTGCAATTTGAAAGCGTGTGGGGAGCGGTTGGCTGCGAGCGGTTTGGTCGGGTCCGGTCGCCGTTCAGGCGGAACCGTCGGGCGCGTCGCGGAACACTGGCAAGGCGGGGATCTGCTCGCGCAGGAAGTCGATCAGCGCCCGCGTCGCCATTGGCGGATGCGGGTTCGGCGTGGTGATCAGATAAAGCCGGTCGCCCAGCCCTTCCGGCCGCCAGTCGGGCAGCACCTTGACCAGCCGGCCGGCGTGCGCGTCCTGCCAGCCGGCATAGACCGGCAGCAGGCAGACGCCGTGGCCGGCCTGCACCGCGCGGATCAGGAAGGGGAAGTGTTCGGACTGTAGCCGCGGCAGCAGCTGCACCGCGTCGCGTTGGTCGCCGCGCGTCAGATGCAGCTCGAACGGGCGGGCGAAGTAGGGCGGGCACAGGAAGTCGGTCGCGGCGAGGTCCGCCGGCACCCGGATCGGTCCAGTCCGTTCCAGATAGGACGGCGCCGCATAGAGGCCCCATTCGATCGCGCAGACATCGCGCGCCACGTGGTCCAGCGGCGGCTGCGAGGTGACCTTCAGCGCCACGTCGATCTCGGCGGCGATCAGGTCGTTGACGCGATTGTTGAAGAACACGCGCAGGGTGATGCCCGGATGCCGCTCGGCGAACGCCAGCAGCAGCGGTGCGACGAAGCTGTCGCCCAGGCCGGTCGGCACGCTCAGGCGCACATGGCCGCGCAGCGTCTTGCCCAGGCTGTCGATCTCGGCCTGCGCCGACGCGACCTCGCGCAGGATCGCCAGCCCATGGCGGTACAGCGCGTGGCCGGGTTCGGTCAACTCCAGCCGGCGTGTGGTTCGGCGCATCAATTGCGCGCCCGACTGGGCCTCCAGTTCGCGCAGCTGCCGGCTGACCTGCGAACGCGTGACGCCGCGCCGGCGGCCGGCCTCGGCCAGGTTGCCGGCGTCGACGATATCGACGAAGGCCTGGATCAGGTTCAGGTCCATGGTGCGTCCATCGGGGATTGCCTGGGGGATTGTCGCGCTGGGCTCAACATTGTGCTGCGTGGGGCGACAATTGTCGATGACGATGCCCGCCGTTACAGTGACCGGTCAATATGGCGCCCGTGTCCCGATGCCGATGTCCCGGGCACGCATGGGGCGCCCAGCGTAAAGGAGCACTCGAATGGCGGCGGACCTCTGGTTCCAGGATCTTCATCGCAGCGGCGACGAACTGTTGTCGCGCGGCAGCCGGCTGGCCGGCGGCCTGCGCGCGCTCGGCGTGGCGGAGGGCGATGTGATCGCCGTGCTGCTGCGCAACGACGCGCCGTTCGCCGACATCGTTCACGCCTGCCGCACCGCCGGCTGCTACTACTGCCCGATCAACTGGCATTTCACGGCGGACGAGGTCCGCTACCTGCTCGAGGACAGCGGTGCCAAGGTGCTGATCGCCCATGCCGACCTGCTGCCCGCGGTGCAGGCGGCGGT
>NZ_AMPR02000285.1:0-3087 GCF_000307735.3 Cupriavidus sp. HPC(L)
ACTGGATCGATACCAGCCTGCCAACTATGGTCATGGAGGACGTTGGCGAGCCGGAAGCGGTGCAGTTGCCCACTGTCGATCCGCGCCAGCTGGCCTACCTGATCTACACCTCCGGCTCGACCGGCACGCCCAAGGGCGTCGCCGTCGAACACGGTCCCTTGTCCATGCACTGCCACGCCACCGTCGAGCAGTACGGCATGGGACCGGATGACCGCGAGCTTCACTTCCTGTCGTTCAACTTCGACGGCGCGCACGAACGCTGGCTGGTACCACTGATCGCCGGCGCCCAGCTGGTGCTGCGCGACGACACCCTGTGGAGCGCCGAGCAGACGCTCGAAGCGATCACCCGCGAAGGGGTCACCAACGCCGGTTTCCCCCCGGCCTACTTGCAACGGCTTGCCGAGGCGACGACCGAACCGGTGCCGCTGCGCCTGCTGTCCTTTGGCGGCGAAGCGATGTCGCGCGAGGCCTTTGCCCGCATCAAGCAGAAGTTCCAGGCCGGCACGCTGATCAATGGCTATGGGCCGACCGAGGCCGTCGTCACCCCATTGGCCTGGGTCGGACAGCACGACAACGATTGTCCCAGCGCCTATGTGCCGATCGGCAGACCGGTGGGCGACCGCATGGCTTATGTGATCGATGCCGACCTCAACCCGGTGCCGGTTGGCGTGGCCGGTGAGCTGTATATCGGCGGCCTCGGCCTCGCGCGCGGCTATGTCGGCAAACCGGGACTGACCGCCGAGCGCTTCGTACCGGATCCGTTCGCCTCTGGCGCACGGATGTACCGCACCGGCGATCTAGTCCGCCGTCGCCGCGACGGCAGCATCGAATACGTCGGCCGGCTCGACCATCAGGTCAAGATCCGGGGCTATCGCATCGAACTGGGCGAGATCGAGGCTCGTCTGCGCGCGCACGCAACCGTGCGGGAAGCGGTGGTCGTCGCCCACGATGGCCCGAGTGGAAAGCAGCTGGTGGCTTATGCCGTTCCGGTCGAAGACCAGCCCGGCATCGGGGCCACGTTGAGAACCTATCTGGAAGGCTGCCTGCCGCCCTATATGGTGCCGGCGCAGATCGTGCCGCTGAACCAGTTGCCGGTCACGTCCAACGGCAAGCTCGACCGCCGCGCGCTACCCGAGCCGGTATGGGAAACCCAGGTCTACGTGGCGCCGCGCAACTCCATCGAGGGCTTGTTGGCAACGATCTGGCAGGAAGTACTCGGCGTCGAGCGCGTCGGCATACACGATGACTTCTTTGAGCTCGGCGGCCACTCCCTGCTGCTGACGCAACTCGTATCCCGGCTGCATCGCGAGTTCGGCAACACGCTGACGCTGCGCCAGGCGATGTCGCTGCCCACCGTGGCCGACCTGGCCGACTACATCGCCCAGCAACAAGCGACCGGCGCTACGGTCAACGTCGCCAGCCAATTGCAGACCATCGACGACCTGATGGCCGACCTCGAGACTTCCTAATCCAATGAACGATCAGCAAGCGAGCCGGGAACTGATCCGGCGTTTCGTCGGCCTTCCGCCGGAGAAGCGGAAGATTTTGCTGGAGCGGCTGGGCCAGCAGGGCATCTCGCTGTCGGTCCTTCCGATCACGCCGGACTGGCGACCGGCCACCAGCGATCTGCCGCTGTCCGCTGCACAACAGCGGATGTGGTTCCTGTGGAAGCTGGACCCTGCCGGCAGCGCCTATCACCTCGCCGGCATGCTGCGTCTGCGTGGCCAGGTGGATGATGGCGCCCTGCAGCGGACCTTCGATGCACTGGTGGAGCGGCATGAGAGCCTGCGCACCACCTTCCATCAGGATGGGGAGCAGGCGGTACAGCGCATCCATCCGCCCGCTTCCCTGCCGATCGCCGTCAGCGATCTGCGCGACATCGATCCGGCGCAGCGTGACGCTGCTGTGCAATCGATGGTCGACGCCGAAGCCCAGGCCCCGTTCGACCTCGAACAGGGACCGCTGCTGCGCGTCCGTCTGCTGCAATTGGCCGACGACAACCACATCCTGCTGGTCACGATGCACCATATCGTCTCCGACGGCTGGTCCATGAACGTGATCATCGACGAGTTCGCCCGGCTCTATGCAGGCTTCGTCAGCGGCCGGCCCGCGCCCTTGGCGCCACTGCCGATCCAGTACGCCGACTACGCGGCCTGGCAGAAGCAGTGGCTCGAGGCCGGCGAGCTGGAGCGGCAACTGCGCTACTGGAAGTCGCATCTGGCAGACGATGGCACCGTCGTGCTGGAGCTGCCGACAGATCGGCCGCGTCCGGCGGTCCCAACCCATCGTGGTGGCGCCGTTTCGTTCTCGCTCGATGCCGAGCTCTCGGCGAAGCTCCGTACCGTCGCCCGCAACGCCGATACCACCCTCTTTACCGTACTGCTGGCGGCCTTCCAGGTCCTGCTCTACCGCTACACCGGACAGCGCGACCTGCGCGTCGGCGTGCCGGTGGCCAATCGAAACCGGTTCGAGACCGAGGGTGTGGTCGGCTTCTTCGTCAATACGCAGGTGCTGCGCACCGAAATCGACGGCAGCATGGCGTTCGACGCGGTATTGGCCCACGCTCGCGAATCGGTACTGCAAGCGCAGGCGCATCAGGAGCTGCCGTTCGAGCAACTGGTCGAGGCCTTGCAGCCCGAGCGCAACCTGGCGCACAACCCGTTGTTCCAGGTCATGCTGAACCACCAGCGGCGCGATCTGCGTGCGCTGGATCGCCTGCCAGGTCTGGTGCTGGAGAAGGTCGAGCGAACCGCCAACGCGGCCAAGGTCGATCTCGCACTCGATACGCAGGAGGACGAACAGGGCCTCCTTCATGGCGTATTCGGCTATGCGGCCGATCTGTTCGAGCACGATACGGTTGAGCGTCTACAGCGGCATTTCGTCGCTGTGTTGCAGCAGGTCGTCGCTCGGCCTGAGGTTCGTATCGGAGAGTTGAACCTTCTCGATATCGACGAGCAAGGTCAATGGCGTGACTGGAACACGCCCAACAGGCGGTTCTCTACTGCGGAGCCGGTACACGTCGCCATCGCCCGCCAAGCAGCCCGGCGCCCCGGCGCCATTGCCGTGCGTCGCGGCGATCGCGCCGTC
>NZ_AMPR02000284.1:0-3094 GCF_000307735.3 Cupriavidus sp. HPC(L)
GGCGCTCGATCGCGCCGCGCGCGGCGATGCGCGCTGGCAGGGCCGCGTCGGGCCCGCGCTGGCCCGGGCCCGCGAATGGATCGAAGGCATGCAAAGCGGCGACGGCGGCTGGGGCGCCTTCGAACCGGAGAACACGCACAGTCATCTGAACAGCATCCCGTTCGCCGATCATGGCGCGCTGCTCGACCCGCCGACCGCCGACGTGTCGGCGCGCTGCCTGTCGATGCTGGCGCAGTTGGGCCAATTGCCTGCAAACAGCCGCGCCGCCGCGCAGGCGCTGCGCTATCTGCTGGGCGAGCAGGAGGCCAACGGCAGCTGGTATGGACGCTGGGGTACCAACTACCTGTATGGCACCTGGAGCGCGTTGTGCGCGCTGCAGGCGGCGGGGCTCGGGCCCGAGGCGGCGCCGGTCCGCCGCGCCGCGCAATGGCTGCTGTCGGTGCAGAACGACGACGGCGGCTGGGGCGAGGACGGCAGCAGCTACCGGCTCGACTACCGCGGCCACGAGAGCGCGCCGAGCACGCCGTCGCAGACCGCCTGGGCGCTGCTGGGGCTGATGGCGGCCGGCTGCCGCGGTCTGCCGGCGGTCGCGCGAGGTATCGACTATCTGCTGCGCGAGCAGCGCGCCGACGGGCTGTGGGACGAGCAGCATTACACCGCGGTGGGCTTTCCGCGCGTGTTCTATCTGCGCTATCACGGCTATGCGCGGTATTTCCCGCTGTGGGCGCTGGCGCGATATCGCAATCTCGAGGGCGTCCGCAAACCGGCCGACGCCAACGATGCCAACGATGCCGCGGGCCGCATGCCATGGGGCATGTGAGCGAAACCGGCAGCCGCATCGATGCCGGCGCGCCGCGCTGGCTCGTCGTCACCGGCATGGCCTTCGAGGCGCGGCTGCTGTCGTGGCCCGGCGCGACGACGCTGAGCGGTCTGCGGGGCGATGCGCTGGATGCCGCGCTGGATGGCGCGCTGAATGCCGCGATGATCGCTGCCTTGCATGACGGCGCCGGATCGGCGCCGCGCTATGCGGGGTTGATCAGCTTCGGGGTGGCAGGCGGGCTCGACCCCGCGCTGCCGGCTGGCAGCGTGATCGTGGCCGATGCCGTCGCCACGCAAGGCTCGCGCTTCGACACCGATGCCCGCTGGTCCAGGGCGATTCGCCTGGCATTGCCCGCGGCCGTCGGCGGAACCATCGCGGGCGTCGATACGCCGGCCGCGGCCGTTGCCGACAAACGGGCGCTGCATGCGGCGACCGGCGCGGTGGCGGTCGACATGGAATCGCACCGGATCGCCGCCGCAGCGCGCGCGGCGGGGCTGCCTTTCGTCGTGTGCCGGGCGATCGCCGATCCGGCGGGGCGGCGCATTCCGCCGGCCGCACTGGCCGCGTTCGGCGCGGATGGCGGCATCGCGATGCGCGCGCTATGCGCAAGCGTGCTCAAGCAACCCGCGCAATTGCGCGAACTGCTGCGGCTTGCCGGCGATACCGCCGCGGCGCAACGGGGATTGCGCCGGCTGGCGGCCGCACTGCGGTGCTCGGCGGGTCGATCCCGCGATCATGGGGCGGCGGGAGCCGGAGCAGGGACCGAGCCCGGTGCGTCGGTCGATGGCGAAGCGCCGCCCGCCGCGCCGTCTCCTTCGTCTCCTTCGTCGCGGTCGTCGCCGTCATCGCCATAGTCGGGCAGATCGCCGGCCTCGCCGCCGCGCAGCCGCTGGCGGCGCTGCTGCAGATAGGCGTCGCGCACGAAGCTGTATTTGTCCAGCGCGGCCTGCTCCAGCAGGCTGGTGGCATCGAGCAGATTGGTGCGCGTATTGATGAACTGCAGCGCGAACAGGCTGTTGCGCCAGGCCGGGTCCATGTAGGTGACCGGATCGGTGAACACGTCCCCGGCCATGCCGATGCCGTCGCGCACGGTGCTGGGCCCGAACAGCGGCAGCACCAGATACGGCCCCGACGGCACGCCCCAGGTGCCCAGCGTCAGGCCAAGATCCTGCGGATGTCGTGGGAGCCCGGCCGGCGTGGCGATATCGATCAGTCCGCCCAGGCCCAGCACGGTATTGATCGCAACGCGCATCACGCTCTCGGCCGCCGCGACGCCTTTGCCCTGCAGCAGGTTGTTGATCGCGTTGCCGACGTCGCCGACGTTGTTGAACACATTGGTCACCGCGGTGCGTACCGGCTGCGGCGTGACGCGGCGATAGCCCTTGGCGACCGGCACGGCGACATAGGTGTCGATCTTGTCGTTGACCGTATAGATCGCGCGGTTCATCGGTTCCAGCGGATCGGCCGGGTTGGCGTTGGGCCCGGTCGCGCAGGCACCGCAACACAGCGCGGCGAGCGGCACCAGCTGGGCCAGCCGGCGCAGCAGTAATGGAGCGGGCGAAGGAGACAACGGGGGCGAGGGCTCTGGCATGGCGATCATGGTGGCGTCGTGGTCGGTCCGTCCGCGGTCCAGGACAATTCAGCGCGACTGGCGTGGCCGTCCCATCAGGATAGGCTGGAAAAACACCGCGCCGGCCAGCGTACAGACCAGCGACAGCGCCAGCAGCTTGCCCATGCTGGCGGTGCCGGCATGGTTGGACAGCCACAGGCTGCCGAACGCGGTCGCGGTGGTGGCCGCGCTGAACAGTACCGCATGGGTCAGGCTCGACTGCAGCAGGCCGGTCTTGCCCTCGCGCCATGCGATCACATAGTAGATCTTGAAGGCAACGCCGATGCCAAGCAGCAACGGCAGCGCGATCACGTTGGCAAAGTTCAGCGCGATGCCGAACACCACGCACAGCTCGAGCGTCAGCACCGCCGAGACCAGCAGCGGCACCAGCGTGCGCAGCACGTCGCCGAAGCGGCGCAGCGTCAGCCACAGCAACACCGCGATCGACAACACCGCCCAGGCGCCGGCCTGTGCGAACGCGCTCAGGATGGTGTGGGCCGAGCCGCGCCCCGCGATCGGCCCGCCGGTGGCTTCCGGCGCGATCGCCAGTACCGTGGGAACGAAGACATCGAGCGCCGCCTCGCGCGCCCGTTCGCCGGGCGGCAGGCGCGGGCTGACGGTGACCAGCGCGCGGCCGTCGGGCGTCAGCCAGTCGCGCACCAGCT
>NZ_AMPR02000283.1:0-3108 GCF_000307735.3 Cupriavidus sp. HPC(L)
CTCGCCCCAGCGCGGATCGGGCAAACCCACCACCGCGCATTCGGCCACGCCGGGCAGCGCGACCAGCGCGTTCTCGATCTCGGCCGGATAGATGTTCTCGCCGCCGGAGATGATCATGTCCTTGCTGCGTCCGACCACCTCGATGCAGCCGTCGGCGTCGCGATGCGCGAGATCGCCCGAGCGGAACCAGCCGTCGGCGAAGCCGGGATGGCAAGGCTCGCGCCAGTAGCCCTGCATCAGATTGCTGGCGCGAATGCAGATCTCGCCGACCTCCCCGTCCGCCACGTCGTTGCCGTCGCGGCCGAGCAGCCGCACCTGCGCCTCGGGCTGCGGCCAGCCGGCATAGCCGGGCCGCGCCATCGCCTCGTGCAGGCGCAACACGATCGAGACCGGACCGGTCTCGGTGGCGCCGTAGACCTGCCCCAGCGGCACGCCGCGCGCATGGAAGGCATCGATATAGGCGCGCGGGATCGTCGACGAGCCGGCCATCACGCCGCGCAGCACGCTCAGGTCGGCGTCGGCCCAGCCGGGATGCTCGAGCACCGCGCGCAGCGTGGCCGGCACCATCAGCGACAGCGTCGGCCGTGCGTCGGCCAACGCCTGCAGCCAGGCGTCCGGCGCGAAGCGCTCGTGGAGTGTCACCTGCGCGCCCAGCAGCAGCGCCGGCACGGTCTGGATGCACAGGCCGCCGACATGGAACATCGGCAGCGTCGACAGGACATGATCGCTGTCGCGCATGGCGTGCGCCCACCAGCTGGCACGCGCGTTGGCCAGCAGCGCCGCCTGCGTATGCAGGGCGCCCTTGGGCTGGCCGGTGGTACCGGATGTGTAGACCAGCAGCAGCGGCGTGTCGTCGGGCATCGGGCCGATTGGCGCGTCGCTCGGCTCGGGCGGCGCCGGGCTGTCGATCAGCCGGTCGATATGGGCGTGGCGGACGGTACCGCCCGCGCCTTCGCCTTCGACTCCCTCCGCACTGGCACGCGGGACCGTGACCGTGACCGCGACGGCGGCCGCGGCATCGGCATGCGCATCGTCATGGAAGATCGCGCGCACGCCGGCGTGCGATGCGATCGCGGCGAGCTCGGGCACCGCCAGCCGGTAGTTCAGCGGCACGAAGATCGCGCCGAGCCGCGCGCAGGCGAACAGCAGCGCCAGCTGCAGATCGTGGTTCAGGCACAGCGTCGCCACGCGGTCGCCGCGCGCGATGCCCCAGTCGGCCAGCAGATGCGCGGCGACCCGCTCGATGCGGCTCCACAGCTTGGCATAGCCGATCGTGCGGCCGCGGAAATGCAGCGCCGGGCGTTGCGGCTGCGTGTCGGCCAGCGCGTGCAGCGGCCGCAGCAGCGCGCCGACGCTGGCCGCATCCAGATGCGGCCGCCCTCCACAGGCGCCGCTCATTCGTCGCGCTCGCCCGGTTCGTACAGCGTCTCGCGGCCCATGCGGTCGAGGATCAGCTCGGCGGTCCACGGCAGCATCAGCGCGCCGCAGCGCGAATCGCGATAGAGCCGCTCGAGCGGCAGATCCTTCAGCATCGATTGGCCGCCGCAGGTGCGGATCGCCAGCCGTGCGATATCGTTGGCGCCCTCCATTACCGCGTAGTGCGCGGCGTAGAGACGCATGCGCTGGTCCTTGGCCGGATTGGGCCGCGCCTCGTGGATGACGCGCCAGAACAGCGAGCGCATCGACTCGAGCTGGATCCGCATCTGCGCCACCGCGATCTGCTTGGTCGGATACATGCGCCGCTTGACCGGCGGCTGGCCTGGAACTTCGCCGCGCAGGTATTGCACGGTGAAGTCGTAGGCGGCCTGCGCCACGCCCAGATACGTCGGCGACAGCGTGAAGAACATCGCCGGCCAGGTCTGGGCGGCCTTGTAGTAGACGCCGCGCGGCATCAACTGCTCGTCGTCGGGCACGAACACGTCCTTGAGCAGCAGCGTGCGCGAGACCGTGCCGCGCATGCCCATCGGATCCCAGTCGCCGGTCACGGTCAGCCCTTCGGCCTTGCCGGGCACCGCGATATACAGCGTGTCGCGCATGTCGGGATGATGATCGCCGCGGTCCTCGGTGCAGAGGATGCCGTAGTAGTCGGCGGCGCCCGACAGCGAGGCGAAGATCTTGCGGCCGTTCAGCAGCCAGCCGCCCTCGACCTTGCGCGCGGTGGTGCCGAACGGCGCCTTGCCGGCGGCGGCCGCCGAGCCCTCGGAGAACGGCTGCGCATAGACCGCGCCGTCCTTGACCACGCGCGCGAAATGCAGCTCGCGGCGGGCCGCGTGTTCGGCGCGCTGCGCGTCCGTCATCGCGATGCCGTCGGCCAGCATGCCGGTCCACATCGTCGAGCAGATATGCATGTTGTAGGTCAGCGCGGTGGCGCCGCAGAAGCGGCCGATCTCCGCGCCGATCATGCAGTAGGTCGCGAAGTCCGCGCCCTCGCCGCCGAAGGCCTTCGGCACGCACAGCGCCAGCAGCCCGGCCTCGCGCAGATCGTCGTAATTGGCGAACGGGAAGCTCGCCTCGCGGTCCCACTGCGCCGCGCGCGGCGCGAAGCGTTCGCGGCCGAGCCGGTTGGCCAGCGTCAGCAGACGGACCTGATCGTCGGTGAAATCGGCCTCGCCGACAGCGGGAACGAAGTCCAGGGGCATGATGGTGTCTCTCGTGGTCAGCTTGTTATGCGTTGGGTGCGGTAGTGCGTCGGTGCGTCGGTCTGGTTGTGCCGTGGTGCGGTGGCGCATTGCTTCGACACGTCCGGGCCGACGTCAGCGGACCGGAAAATGCCGCGCCAGGAAATCGAGCACGGCCTCGTTGAACCGCGCCGGCCGCTCCATGCAGGCCAGATGGCCGACGCCCGGCAGGCAGCGGTACTCGGCGCCGGGAATGCGTGCCGCCATCCGTTCCATCACGGCCGGCGCCGCATTGGCGTCGTGCTCGCCGGCCAGCGCCAGCACCGGCACCGCGATGCGCGCCAGCGCCTCGCGCTGGTCGAACCGCACCAGCGCATGCAGCGCGGCGCGATAGGTGTCGGGCGGCACGCTCGCCATCACGCGGGTGGCGAAGGCCACCGCATCGGCCGGCGCGTCGGGCGCGACCATGCCGCGCACCAGGCCGGCCGCC
>NZ_AMPR02000282.1:0-3115 GCF_000307735.3 Cupriavidus sp. HPC(L)
GGTCTCGGCGGCGCGAGCTGTGGGCTCGGCGGCCGGTGCAGCGGGCGCGGCGGCCGCGCGCGGACGTTCCTGGCCGCGTGCCAGGCCCTGCTCGACCGCGGACAGCAGCTTCTGCAGCGCGATCGGTTTTTCCAGGAAATTGAGCGCGCCGATCTTGGTCGCTTCCACCGCGGTATCGATGGTCGCGTGCCCGGACATCATGATCACGGGCATCGTCAGCTGGCCCTGCGAGGACCATTCCTTGAGCAGCGTCACACCGTCGGTGTCCGGCATCCAGATATCGAGCAGCACCAGGTCGGGCGTATTGCCGGCACGGTATTCACGGGCTTGTTGCGCGTTTTCGGCTACTTCGACTACATGGCCTTCGTCGCTGAGGATTTCCGAGAGCAGTTCACGGATACCCATTTCGTCGTCGACTACGAGGATGGTTGCCATACTTTCCTCTTAACCCCTCCGCGGCGTTCCGGGTCGGACCGCATCATCATGCATCACTATGCCAGCTTGGCGAACAGGATCGATATCTGGGCGCCGGCGACTTCGGTGCCCTCCATGCGGTTGCGCAGTTCGATGCGCGCCCCATGTTCGTCAATGATCTTCTTCACCATCGCAAGACCCAGACCCGTCCCCTTGGCCTTGGTCGTCACGTATGGCTCGAACGCGCGGCTCAGGATGCGCGGGGCGAACCCCGGACCATTGTCAGCGATGGTCAGCTTGACAGCCTGGCGGCTTTCGCCGGCAGGATCTTTGTATTCTACAGTCTCGGTGTGCAGAGCGATACAAGGCGCCGGACGGCCCGCCGCCACGTTCTCCGCGACCGCATCCTGCGCATTCTGCAGCAGATTGTGTATCACCTGCCGAAGCTGGGTCGGATCGCCCTTGATGTCGGGCAGATCGTCGGCCAGCGACGGATGAATCACGGGATGCTCGTGCAGGCCGGGATCGTCGATACCGTACAGATGCAGGACCTCGGCCACCAGCGCATTGAGCTGCAGCGTCTGCAGCATCGCCGGCGGCGTGCGGGCGTAATCGCGGAAATCGTCGACCATGCGCTTCATCGCCGCTACCTGGTTAACGATCGTGGTGGCCCCGCGCTTTAGCACGTCCGCGTCGATGCCTTCGAGCTTGGACGCGAGCTTCATCTGCAGCCGCTCGGCCGACAGCTGGATCGGCGTCAGCGGGTTCTTGATTTCATGCGCGAGGCGCCGGGCCACTTCGCCCCATGCGACCGACCGTTGAGCCGAAATCACATCGGAAATATCGTCGAACACGACCACATAGCCCGGCTCGGCATGATCGCTGACATGGTCGCCGCCCGGCAGCCGCGCGCCGCGTACCAACAGCGTCAGCGGCTGTTCCTCGTCGCCATGCGGCAGTTCGATCTGCTTCTGCCAGTGCGCGGCGCCGCCGAGCACCTCGCTGGTGCTCTGCTCGGAGAAGGCCTGCCGCACGATTTCGCCGAACGCCGCCATGCCGGGAATGGCCTCGACCGGATGCCCGATGGTGGGGCCGAGCGGCTGGCCGAAGATGCGTTCGGCACCGGGGTTGGCCGTCACCAGCGAGAAGCGCCGGTCCATCACCAGCACGCCGGCGGTCAGGTTCTGCAGCACGCTTTCGAGGAAGGCCTTCGATTGCTCGAGCGCGGCGCGATTCTGCTCGACGGCCAGGCGCGCCTCGGCCAGCTGGCGCGTCATCATGTTGAACTGCTGCGTCAGCATGCCCAGCTCATCGCGGCTCTTCAGTTCGCGCTTGGGCGACAGGTCGCCTTCGGCGACTTCCTTGGTCCCCTGCAGCAGCATCAGCAGCGGCCGCGCCAGCTGCCCGCCGAGCAGCAGCGCCAGCATCACCGCGATGAATACCGCGAGGAACAGCGTCAGCGTCAGCGTGCCGATATACATCTTGCGCAGGCCGGTGCGGCCCAGCGCCTTTTCCTGGTAGTCCTGGTAGGCGCGCTGGACTTCGTCGGCATTGCGCGCCAGCACGGCGGGGACCGGATGCACGATCTGCAGATAGCGTTCCTCGCGCACGGTATCGCCGATCAGGCCGAAGCCCGACGACGGATAGTCCTCGGCACGCCGCTCCAGCGACAGGCCCGAGCCCGCCCAGCGGTCCTTGCCCGCGGGACGCTGCGCCGCGCCCAGCGACGCTTCGTCGGTCGGCGCCGCGGTGCCCAGCGGAATGATCACGCGCAGCCGGTACAGGTGATTGGCGTCGGCGCGCTCGGCTTGCGGATGGCCATCGCTGCCGCCGTCGGTGCCGGGATCGGTGCCGCCCTCGACCGCCGCGTAGCCGCCCGCGAGCCGCGCCTGCTCGACCAGCACGCCGGAAGGCAGGCTCGGCACCAGCATCGCGTAATTGCTCGACGCGGACGCGATCACACGCCCGCCGCCGGTGAAGATCGAAGCCTCCTGCACGCCGTACTGTTCGCGCAGCCGGTTCAGCTGCAGCGAGTTGGTGGGCTCGCTCGCGCTGATGATCTGGTCGCTCATCTGCCGGGCCTTGGCCTGCAGATCGGCCAGCGCGCTGTCGATGGTCGAGCGGCCCAGATTCAGGCCCGCCTCGAGCGCGGTCTCGACACGCACGTCGAACCACGATTCGATGCTGCGCGAGACGAATTGCAGCGACACCAGATAGATCAGCACGCCCGGCAGCACGCCGACGATGCCGAAGAACAGCGCCAGCTTGGTCATCAGCCGCGTGCCAAACTTGCCGCGGCGATAGCGGACCCACAGCGCCACCGCGAGCGCGCCGATGATCAGCACCATCAGCACGCCGATCACCAGATTGATCTTGTACAGCAGCGTGAAATAGCGGTCGAAGAACTCGGTATTGGCGGACGCGGCGGCCAACAGCACCACCAGCACCAGCGCCAGGAAGACGATGGTGCCGGCGACCACGCGGCTCAGCACCCGGCGCAGCCGGCTGTCGAGCACGCTGTTCAGCGGGGAGATCATGCTTCGGCGACCAGCGACGAGAGCGAGATCGGTGCCAGCATGCCGGCGACCGTGCGCGCGGACGCCGGCGAAGGCGGGCGGGCGTTGCCGATGCCGGGCGCCGAGGCCGGCGCGGGACTGGGCGTGGAAGCGGGAGCCGTCGCACCACCTGGCACACTACCCGG
>NZ_AMPR02000281.1:0-3119 GCF_000307735.3 Cupriavidus sp. HPC(L)
AGGGCAGGGCGCCTCCGCGCGTCAGCGGCGCCTGACCCGTGCCCGGGCCTGCGCCGGGGCCTGTTCCACCGGGCGCTTCAGCAACGGCGCCAGATACTTGCCGGTGAAGCTCGCCTTGCTGGCGGCGATGTCCTCCGGCGTGCCGCGCGCGATGATCTGCCCGCCGCCGGCCCCGCCCTCGGGGCCCAGGTCCAGCACCCAGTCCGCGGTCTTGATCACATCGAGGTTGTGTTCGATGATGACCACGGTATTGCCCTGGTCACGCAGCTTGTGGATGACCTTGAGCAGCAGCGCGATATCGTGGAAGTGCAGGCCGGTGGTCGGCTCGTCGAGGATGTACAGCGTGCGGCCGGTATCGCGCTTGGACAGCTCCAGCGACAGCTTGACCCGCTGCGCCTCGCCGCCCGACAGCGTGGTCGCGGCCTGGCCCAGCCGGATATAGCCCAGCCCCACATCGAGCAGCGTCTGCAGCTTGCGCCGGACCACCGGCACCGCGCTGAAGAACTCGTGCGCCTGCTCGACCGTCAGCTCCAGCACCTCCGAGATGTTCCTGCCCTTGTACAGCACCTCCAGCGTCTCGCGGTTGTAGCGCTTGCCGTGGCAGACGTCGCAGGGCACGTAGACATCGGGCAGGAAGTGCATCTCGACCTTGAGCACGCCGTCGCCCTGGCAGGCCTCGCAGCGCCCGCCCTTGACGTTGAACGAGAAGCGGCCCGGATCGTAGCCGCGCTCCTTCGCCGACGGCACGCCGGCGAACAGCTCGCGGATCGGCGTGAACAGGCCCGTATAGGTGGCCGGATTCGATCGCGGCGTGCGGCCGATCGGGCTCTGGTCGACGTTGATGACCTTGTCGAAGTGCTCGAGTCCGTCGATGCGGTCGTGCGGCGCCGGTTCCGGCGTCGAGCCGTACAGATGGCGCGCCACCGCCGGATACAGCGTGTCGTTGATCAGCGTCGACTTGCCCGAGCCCGAGACGCCGGTCACGCAGGTCAGCAGGCCGACGGGAATCTCGGCGTTGACCTGCTTCAGGTTGTTGCCGCTGGCGTTCAGGATCCGCAGCATCCGTTCCGGATCGGGCGGCGTGCGCGTAGCCGGCACCTCGATGCTGAGTTCGCCCGACAGGTACTGTCCGGTCAGCGAGGCCGGCGAGGCTTCGATCTGCGGCGGCGTGCCCTCGGCGACGATCTGGCCGCCATGCACGCCCGCGCCCGGGCCGATGTCGACCACATAGTCGCTGGCGCGGATCATGTCCTCGTCGTGCTCGACCACCAGCACCGAATTGCCGATGTCGCGCAGATGCTTGAGCGTGCCGATCAGCCGGTCGTTGTCGCGCTGGTGCAGGCCGATCGACGGCTCGTCGAGCACGTACATCACGCCGGTCAGCCCCGAGCCGATCTGCGAGGCCAGGCGGATGCGCTGCGCCTCGCCGCCCGACAGCGTGTCCGCGCTGCGCTCCAGCGACAGATAGTCGAGACCGACGTTGTTCAGGAAGTTCAGCCGCGCCGAGATCTCGCGCACGATCTTGTCGGCGATCTCGCGCTTGGCGCCCTGCAGCTGCAGCGTCAGGAACCAGGTCAGCGCGTCGCGCAGCGGCCAGCCGCTGATCTCGAAGATCGCGCGCGCCTGTTCGCCGTCGCCGACCTTGACGTGGCGGGCCTCGGTGCGCAGGCGCGTGCCGTGGCAGGCGGGGCAGGGCTGGTTGTTCTGGTACTTGGCCAGTTCCTCGCGCACCGCGACCGAGTCGGTCTCGCGGTAGCGGCGCTCCAGATTGGGGATGATCCCTTCGAACACGTGCGAGCGCGTGGTGGTGCGGCCGCGTTCGTTCATGTAGGTGAACGGGATCTCGGTCTCGCCCGAGCCGTGCAGCACCACCTGCTGCACCTCGGCCGGCAGGTCCTCGAAGGCGGCGTCCAGGTCGAAGTCGTAGAACGCCGCCAGGCTCTGCAGCATCTGGAAATAGAACTGGTTGCGGCGGTCCCAGCCCTTGATCGCGCCAGAGGCCAGCGACAGGTTGGGGAAGGCCACCACCCGCTTCGGATCGAAGAACGTGATCTGGCCCAGGCCGTCGCAGCTCGGGCAGGCGCCCATCGGGTTGTTGAACGAGAACAGCCGCGGCTCGAGCTCGGGCAACGAGTACGAGCAGATCGGGCAGGCGAACTTCGAGCTGAACAGGTGCTCGGCGCCGCTGTCCAGCTCGAGCGCGATCGCCCGGCCGTCGGCCAGCCGCAGCGCGGTCTCGAACGATTCGGCCAGCCGCTGCTTGATGTCCGGCCGCACCTTGACGCGGTCGACCACCACTTCGATGCTGTGCTTCTCGGTCTTCTTCAGCTTGGGCAGCGCATCGACCTCGTAGACCTTGGCCTGCGCCTCGTGCGCGGCGCCGCCGCCCGAGCGGATGCGGAAACGGACGAAGCCCTGCGCCTGCATCGTGTCGAACAGGTCGGTGTGCTCGCCCTTGCGGTCGGCCACCACCGGCGCCAGGATCATCAGCTTGGTGTCCTCGGGCAGCGCCAGCACCGCGTCGACCATCTGCGACACGCTCTGGGCCTGCAGCGGCAGGTCGTGGTTCGGGCAGTACGGCGTGCCGGCGCGCGCGTACAGCAGGCGCAGGTAGTCGTGGATCTCGGTGACGGTGCCGACCGTCGAGCGCGGGTTGTGGCTGGTTGCCTTCTGCTCGATCGAGATCGCCGGCGACAGGCCTTCGATCAGGTCGACGTCCGGCTTCTCCATTAGCTGCAGGAACTGGCGCGCGTAGGCCGACAGCGATTCGACGTAGCGGCGCTGGCCTTCTGCGTACAGCGTGTCGAAGGCGAGCGAGGACTTGCCCGATCCCGACAGGCCGGTGATCACGATCAGCTTGTTGCGCGGCAGATCGAGATTGATGTTCTTCAAATTGTGGGTACGGGCCCCACGGATTCTGATTTCTTCCATATACCGTTTGTCTTCGCCAGGCGGGGCCGCCAGTCGGGGTCGACAGGCCGGTCTCACGGAGCGCCCGCGCCATGGCCGGCTGCGGGCGTACGCTCAAGCAGGAAGCAGGCCGGGGCCTTGGCGCGGGCCGGCGGGGAGGGGGTGGGGCGGCAGTCTTGCCGCCATCCGAACGCCGCTGTCGCCGCCAT
>NZ_AMPR02000280.1:0-3153 GCF_000307735.3 Cupriavidus sp. HPC(L)
CGCCGCGCCGCCAGCGCGGCCTCTTCGGGCGTGCCGGACAGATCGGCGGAGAAGGGAACGGTGTCGGGCGCGGCGCCGCCTTGCCATCGGCGCATCGCCTGTTCGCGCGCGATCGCGCTCGGTGCGATCTCGTTGGATTCGACGGCCCGTGCGCGCAGATAGCCGCCGGCGCTCAGGCTGCGCTTGGTGCCGGCGTTGGTGTCGACGTTGCCGGTGTCGGCGTTTGCGTCGGGGCTGGCGTGGGTGCCGGTATCCGTGCCGGCATCGCGGCCGGCATGCTGCGGCCCGGCCTCGCGCCGGGCGTCTTCGGGAAGTTCGGGATGGTCGGCGTCAGGCGCGGGTGCCATGCAGACAGACCCAGCCTTCGTCGCTGCGCCAGACGCTCAGCGGCAGCCACGGCGCATAGGCGGCGGCGACCTCGTCGGCCTGCCGCTCGAGCACGCCGGACAGCACCAGCCGGCCCCCCGGCCGTACGCGCGCGCTCAGCATCGCGGCCATCAGCTTCAGCGGGTTGGACAGGATATTGGCGACCACCAGGTCATGGGTCGCGGTGCCGGTGGAGGCGGCCAGTGCCGCGGCCTCGTCTGGCAGCGCGAAGGTCGCGCTGACGCGGTTGCGCTCGGCGTTGTAGCGCGAGGCCTCGACGGCGTTCGGATCGATATCGACGCCCAGCGTGTCGCCGGCGCCGAGCTTCCTGGCCACGATGGCCAGGATGCCGGAGCCGCAGCCATAGTCGAGCACGGTCTCGCCCGGCCTGAGGTTCTGCTCCAGCCACTGCATGCACAGCCGCGTGGTCGGATGGCTGCCGGTGCCGAAGGCGAGGCCCGGATCGAGCTCCAGCACGACGGCGTCGGGGTCGGGCGCATCGTGCCAGGACGGCACCACCCAGATGCGCTCGCCGATCCGGATCGGTTCGAACTGCGACTGCGTCAGCCGCACCCAGTCCTGGTCCTCGACGCTGCGCACGACGCTGGCGGGCACCGTGCAGCCCAGCGCATTGGCCGCGGCGGCCAGCACCAGCGCCGGATCGGTGTTCTGATCGAACAGCGCGACCAGCCGCGAGTGCTGCCATGCCAGGCGGGTCGGTTCCATGCCCGGCTCGCCGAACAGCGGCCGCTCATCGGGCGTGTCGGCGTCCGCGTCCTCGACCGAGACCGACAGCGCACCGAGCTCGAACAGCGCGGCGGACCAGGCCTCGGCCTGATCCTGGGCAATCTCGATTACACATTCCTGAAATGCCACGCGCTTTCCCCATGCTGGCCGCCTGCCGTGGTGGGCGGGGCGGCCGTCAAACTGCCGTTACCGCGGTTACTGCCATTACCGCCATTGCTGCCATTGCTGCCTGGACTGTCCGGGCCCTCTCAGACCTTCTCGCCCTTGGCCACGCTCTTCTGGGCCAGGCGGTGCTCCAGATAGTGGATGCTGGTGCCGCCTTCGACGAAGTTGGCGTCGAGCATCAGCTCGCGGTGCAGCGGCACATTGGTCTGGATGCCGTCGACCACCATCTCCGACAGCGCGATCCGCATGCGGGCGATCGCCTGCTCGCGGGTGGCGCCGTAGGTGATCAGCTTGCCGATCATCGAATCGTAGTGCGGCGGCACGAAATAGCCATCATACGCGTGCGAATCGACCCGCACGCCGGGGCCGCCCGGCGCGTGCCAGGCGGTGATGCGGCCCGGCGACGGCGTGAACTTGAACGGATCTTCGGCGTTCACGCGGCATTCGATCGCGTGGCCGCGGAACTGCACGTCCTTCTGGCGGTAGCGCAGCTTCTCGCCGAAGGCGATGCGGATCTGCTCCTGCACGATGTCGATGCCGGTGATCATCTCGGTCACCGGATGCTCGACCTGCACGCGCGTGTTCATCTCGATGAAGTAGAACTCGTTGTTCTCGTACAGGAATTCGAACGTGCCGGCGCCGCGATAGCCGATCTTCTTGCAGGCATCGGCGCAGCGGTCGCCGATCCGCTCGATCAGGCGGCGCGGAATGTGCGGAGCCGGCGCTTCCTCGATGACCTTCTGGTGGCGGCGCTGCATCGAGCAGTCGCGCTCGCCCAGCCAGATCGCCTGGCGATGCTGGTCGGCCAGCACCTGGATCTCGATATGCCGGGGGTTCTCCAGGAATTTCTCCATGTAGACCTCCGGATTGCCGAACGCGCGGCCCGCTTCCTCGCGCGTCATGTTGACGGCGTTCAGCAGCGCGGCCTCGGTGTGCACCACGCGCATGCCGCGTCCGCCGCCGCCGCCGGCCGCCTTGATGATGACCGGATAGCCGACCCGGCGCGCGGTCGCCAGGATCTCCTTCGGATCCTCGGGCAGCGCGCCCTCGGAGCCCGGCACGCACGGCACGCCGGACTTGATCATCGCCTGCTTGGCCGACACCTTGTCGCCCATCAGCCGGATGCATTCCGGGGTCGGGCCGATGAAGACGAAGCCGGACTTTTCCACGCGTTCGGCGAAGTCGGCGTTCTCCGACAGGAAGCCGTAGCCCGGGTGGATCGCCTGTGCGTCGGTGACCTCGGCCGCCGAGATGATGGCGGGCATGTTGAGGTACGACTGAGGGGAGGGGGCCGGGCCGATGCAGACCGCTTCGTCGGCCAGCTTGACGTACTTGGCCTCCTTGTCGGCTTCGGAATAGACCACCACGGTCTTGATGCCGAGCTCGCGGCAGGCGCGCTGGATGCGAAGGGCGATTTCGCCGCGGTTCGCGATCAGTATCTTTTCGAACATAGTCTCTCTCTGCGCAGCGGAAAGGGCGGTCACGCCGGGGGGCGGGCAATGGATGCCGCGTCGCGACCGGCGGCCGGTGCCGCACGCCGCCACGCGAAACGCCCGCATCGTGCGGGCGTGGACAGCGTGTGGGCCGGGCGTGCCGTCCTCAGAATCAGCCGATGACGAACAGCGGCTGGCCGTATTCGACTGCCTGGCCGTTCTCGACCAGGATTTCCTTGATCACGCCTGCCTTGTCGGACTCGATCTCGTTGAGCAGCTTCATCGCCTCGATGATGCAGACGGTCTGGCCTTCCTTGACCGTGTCGCCGACGTTGACGAAGGGCGCCGCGCCGGGCGACGGCGCGCGATAGAAGGTGCCGACCATCGGCGAGGTCACGACGTGGCCCTGGGGCAGCTGGGGCGCGGCCGGTTCGGCGGGGAT
>NZ_AMPR02000279.1:0-28392 GCF_000307735.3 Cupriavidus sp. HPC(L)
GGAAGGCGGGAAGGCGGGAAGGCGGGGAAGGCGGGGAAGGCGGGGGGAGAGGGGCCGACCGGACCGGACGCCCGGAAAGCAAAAAGCCCCGCACGGGGCGGGGCTTTCAGCGTCGTCTCGCCGGAAAGGCGAGGGGCGCGATGCCTTACAGCGGGGTGATGTTCGCTGCTTGCAGGCCCTTCG
The DNA here is from genome assembly GCF_000307735.3 of Cupriavidus sp. HPC(L). Classification (NCBI taxonomy): domain Bacteria; kingdom Pseudomonadati; phylum Pseudomonadota; class Betaproteobacteria; order Burkholderiales; family Burkholderiaceae; genus Cupriavidus; species Cupriavidus sp. HPC(L). Next base: position 184 of record NZ_AMPR02000279.1, read on the forward strand.
GGCCATTCTTCACTTCGAACGAAACGCGCTGGTTTTCTTGCAGCGACTTGAATCCAGAGCCCTGGATTTCCGAGAAGTGGGCGAACAGATCATCACCGCCTTCGTCCGGCTTGATGAAACCGAAACCCTTGGCGTCGTTGAACCATTTGACGATACCGGTTTTCATGGTCTTGCATTTCCTAAAAAAAATTAAAAAACGGAAGGCGCGTGGCGCTTCCGGCAGAGCAACTCAAGGAAAGGACACCATGGACAACCGAAGTACCATGACGGTGGCTAACGAATGTGCTGTTGCCTCGTCGCTTGAATCTAGCGCGCTTTATACGGGGGATCGGAGCCCACGTCAAGCGCGGAGTTCCCCTGCTGCAGGCTAGATCACGCGCGTGCCCTCGTGCGATCATCACCCATCTTGCATACAGTCTATTTGTCCGTATCGGCGCACCTGTATACAAAAGTGTAAGACATTACGTGTGCCTCCCCTGGCCAATGCCCGGGGAGGCTCTTGCCTTTTGCGAGAGACGGGACAAAACGATACAGGAGACACAGCATGTCGATGCCCGAACCCCTTTCCGAACCCAACGACACACCCGCCATGGCCGCGCCGTCGCGCCGCTCCCCGCTCGAACGCCTGTTCAAGCTGCGTGAGCACCAGACCGACGTGCGCACCGAGATACTGGCCGGCGTCACCACCTTCCTGACGATGGCGTACATCATCTTCGTCAACCCGACCATCCTGGGCGATGCGGGCATGCCGAAGGACGCCGTGTTCGTCGCGACCTGCGTGGCCGCGGCGCTTGGCACGCTGATCATGGGGTTCTATGCCAACTACCCGATCGCGATGGCGCCGGGCATGGGGCTGAACGCCTATTTCGCCTATACGGTCGTCAAGGGCATGGGCCTGCCATGGGAAGCCGCGCTCGGTGCGGTGTTCATCTCCGGCTGTCTGTTCCTGCTGGTCACGCTGCTGCGCGTGCGCGAGATGATCGTCAACGGCATCCCGCATTCGATCCGCGTGGCGATCACCGCCGGTATCGGGCTGTTTCTCGCCATCGTCGCGCTGAAGAACGCCGGCATCGTCACGGCGAGTCCCGCCACCCTGGTCACGCTCGGCGATCTGCATCAGCCTTCGGCGGTGCTGGCCATCGTCGGCTTCCTGGCGATTGTCGCGCTCGACCGCCTCAAGGTGAAGGGCGCGATCCTGATCGGCATCCTGCTGACCACGCTGCTGAGCTTTGCCTTCGGCGGCAACACCTTCCACGGCATCGTCTCCGCGCCGCCGTCGATCGATCCGACGCTGTTCAAGCTCGACATCACCGCCGCGCTGTCGATCGGCATCATCAACGTGGTGCTGGTGTTCTTCCTGGTCGAGCTGTTCGACGCGACCGGCACGCTGATGGGCGTGGCCAACCGAGCCGGCCTGCTCAAGGCTGGCAAGATGGATCGGTTGAACAAGGCGCTGATGGCCGACAGCACCGCGATCATGGCCGGCTCCTTCCTCGGCACCTCGTCGACCACCGCCTATATCGAAAGCGCCTCCGGCGTGCAGGCCGGCGGCCGCACCGGCCTGACGGCGGTGACGGTGGCCGTGCTGTTCCTGGCCTGCCTGTTCATCGCGCCGCTGGCCGGCACTGTGCCAGCCTACGCCACCGCTCCGGCGCTGCTGTATGTGTCCTGCCTGATGCTGCGCGAGCTGGTCGATATCGACTGGAACGACGCGACCGAGGTGGTGCCGGCCGTGCTGACCGCGCTGGGCATGCCGTTCACCTATTCGGTGGCCAACGGCGTGGCCTTCGGCTTTGTGACCTATGCGGGCCTGAAGCTGCTGACCGGCCGGGCCAAGGACGTGCCGATCATGGTGTGGATCATCGCCGCGGTCTTTATCTTCAAGTTCTACTATCTGCCCGGCCATTGAGGGAGCAACGTATCGCGAACAGGGCGGCCACGGCCGCCCTTTTTCACGTCCGTCGCCGGCGATGTGTCCGGAAACGTTCGAATTTTCGCTGCATACTTGCCCAACCGTACCCGTTTCTGCGCACGGCCAGGCATGGCGGAACGCTGATGCCGTACCCGTTTCTGCGTCCAAGGTAAGTGCTTATTTACCTTGCGCACCATGGTGGGTCGCCGTTGTTACGGTCATCCCGAAGGATGATTTTGGGGGCATGCCCCGCCCGGGGGCTAGACAAACGAAGCCAAATGCACTGAACTAGAGGCATATTTCCGGGGGCGCTTCGAGGCGCCCCTTGTTGACTCCGGGAAACGGAGTGCGCCAGTGGCGCGACGCAGACCCATTCGATCCGCTGCAGCGGACGTACAGACAGACCGCCGCCAGGCGGCTTCGCCTCCACGACGAGAGCATGCGCCAAGCGTGCCGGAACAATAAGCGGAACAAGTGGTAATCGCGAACGTGTAGTGCCGGGGGATGTTGTTCAACGGGGAAGAATCATGACCGCAGGAGAAGTCCATCGGCCCGTTCTCGAGCCGACTCGATCCGCCACGCCTTCGATTGCCCGCGCCTGGAGCCATCTGGCCGATGTCGCCAGCGCCAAACCCGATCACGATCCCAGCCAGTCCCATCGCGAGCATCGCGACGAATCGATCGCCGATGCCGTTGCCGCCCTGCTCGCGGCCGACGACAGTGTGCCGCCGAACATACGGCAGGCCATCGAGAGCCTGTTGCAACGCCACCGCCAGCTCGAAGCCGATGTCGCCCGCCTGCGCGCGCAGCGCGAGGAATGGATCGTCAACGTGCTGACCTATCAGGCCCTCTATCACCGTTATTCCGGCCAGACCCTGCATGACCCCAGCGACCGCCTGATGCGCGAGCGAGACAGCATGCGCCGGACCATCCGTGAACAGCTGCGCAGCGGCACGACGCCGACCGCGATGTTCGATCTGCCTCCCCACAGCGTGTCGAGCGTGTAATGGCGGCCCCGCACATGGGTGCCCAGCCGCACCGCTTACCACTGGACCGCGGCCCGATCCCGTCCGCCAGCCGGCGCGGCGAGACGGTCCGGCATGCGGCCACGCCAAACGCGCGGGAGAACGGCATGGACCGACTGAGCAAGCCGCCATCGCGGGCCGCGCAGGTCCTGGTGGTATCACGACAGCAGAACTTCGGCATCGATGCGAGCCAGTTCGGTCCCGGTTGGGAGATCCGCCACCACCACCAGTTGCGCGATCTGCCGCGCGTAGTTCGCGGCAGCGGGCCGATGGCCGGCGTGCTCGACCTGGAGAGCGAATACACCGATGCCGAGATCGCGCTGCTCGAGCAGAGCCTGCAATGCCTGCACGTGATGTGGGTCGCGATCACGTCGCCGCAGCGGCTCGAGGACGAGCGCGTGCGGCGCCTGATCCGGGACTATTGCGTCGACTACGTGCGCGTGCCGTTCTCGTACAACGAGCTCGCCTACACGCTCAAGCATGCGCACGGCATGGCCGCGCTGCACGCCGCGCGCGGGCCGGACACGGCGGTGCAGGGCAAGATGATCGGCGAATGCGCGGCGATGCGCGCGATGTTCCGCTCGCTGTCCAAGGTGGCGCACAACGATGCCCCGGTGTTCATCTCGGGCGAGTCGGGCACCGGCAAGGAACTGGCCGCGCAGGCGATCCACGAAGCGTCGAACCGCCGCAAGGGGCCGTTCGTCGCGATCAACTGCGGCGCGATTCCGCCGCACCTGGTGCAGTCCGAACTGTTCGGCTACGAGAAGGGCGCCTTCACCGGCGCCAACCAGCGCAAGATCGGCTGGATCGAACAGGCGCAGGGCGGCACGCTGTTCCTCGACGAGATCGGCGACCTGCCGCTGGAGAGCCAGGTCGCGCTGCTGCGCTTCCTGCAGCAGGGCATGATCACGCGCCTGGGCGGACATCAATCGATTCCGCTGGACCTGCGCATCATCTCGGCCACGCACGTGGACCTGGTCGCGGCGCAGGCAGAGGGGCGCTTCCGTTCGGACCTGTTTCACCGGCTGTGCGTGCTGACGCTGTCGATCCCCCCGCTGCGCGAGCGCGGCGAGGATATCCTGCTGCTCGCCAACGCGGTGCTCGCCGAGCATGGCCACGAGGCCCATCGGCGCATTCGCGGTTTCTCGCCGTGCGCGACGCAGGCGATGATGCAGTACGGCTGGCCGGGCAATGTGCGCGAGCTGATCAACCGGGTGCGGCGCGCGATCGTGATGACGGACAATCGCAAGATCACGGCCGAGGACCTGCAGTTGCACGGCAACAGCGACGCGCCGCGCAAGACCCTCGACGCGATTCGCGAAGAGGCGGAGCGCGAGGCGATCCGCTCGGTGATGGCAAGCCACGGCTTTCACGTGGTGCCCGCCGCGCGCGAGCTCAACGTGTCGCGTGTCACGCTTTACCGGCTGATGCACAAGCACAATATCCGCGTCGAAGGGCAGTCGAACCACGCGGAGTAGCGCGTCGCCGCGGACAGCGGCGATCACCGGGGCCGACGATGCGTCGGCCCTTTTTCATGGTGAGGCGATCAGCGCCGCGGCGCCAATGACGACGCAGGCTTCCAGCATCCGGAGCCAAGACCGCCGCCGTAGCCGGCCGCGTCGCCCGACGCCGCCAGCAGATCGAACGGCAGGCGACCCACCTGCCGCGTCTTGCCGTCGTCATCCACCGCGGACCACTGCCCGCGCGGCTCGCCGTCCTCCGCGCTGCCGCCAAGCACGCCCAATGACAAGCCGAAGCCCCTGACGTAGATATCGTTGCTCAGTGCCGTATGGCTATGGATCTCGGCATCGTCGGACCGGTCCAGATGGCTGAAGCTGCCGGCCGCGGCGCTTGTACAGAAGGTGGCCATCGCGGCCAATGCGCAAAGCTTCGTTTTCATTGTCTCTCTCCTCCCTGCTCGGATACCGGGCGAGCCGCCGGCGCGCGCAGCGGCGCACGAACAGGCGACCGGCTGACGGCATCAGGCCGCCGACGACCCACGGGAGGACAGCTAGCGTCGCGTCCGGCTGCGGAAGGCCGCGATCGGCAGGACGCGGTTGGACTCCAGGCAGAACGACGATGTCGCCCGATGCGGCAACCGCGGCGCAGGCAATAGCGGGGGCGACAGCAGTTGCAGTACCGACGGCGCGGCTCGCGCCGGACGTTGGGCGCGGCGTCGTGCCGTCATGCGTGCTGGAGGGTGACGCATGGTGGGGCGCTCTCCCGTGCTGAAGCGTGGATCCTGGCTCTTCCGGATGCTGTTGCGACAAGCATGCCAAGCGGCGCCAGCCCTTGCCCAGGCTCGGATTGGCGGGATATCGCGCCGGCGCGGAAAGTCCACCGCTGTGCGCCGGTCCGATTCTGTTGCGGCGTTGAAACCCGGGTGGCGGCGTCGGCCCTTGCCGTGTTTCCGTCCCGGGCCTGCCGCCATCGGCGGCACGGTGGCTCGCGGCCGGCCGGCACAACGGCACCGGCCCGGACATCCGTCCTACGGAGGAAGTTTGGATGAAGCAAGGGCGAGGAGCGGCCGGATGCGTTCGCCAAAACGGCGGAAGTGGCGCGATTCGGCGGCGCTTCCTCCCACCGGGCCCGCAGGTTGCAGCGGCTTAACGGCGCGCGGGCCGGACGCGGGCATGCGGATCCGCTGCGCAGGGGCGCATGCAAGGCATCCGGACACGCACGGATCGCACAGACGGAGGGATCCGTGCCCGGCCACGGTACGTCCGCAGAAACGGGTACGCTCCGCGGCTGCGCTCGCGCGTCACTCCTTGCGGGCCGGCGGATTGGTCGATGGCGCAGTGTCCGCGGCCGGCGTGTCGCCCGAAATCGGCTTGGGCCCGGGCTGGCTACGGTCGCAACCGGCGCTCGCCAGCATGGCGGCGATGCCCAGCGTCAGCGTGCCGAGCCGGACGGTGCGCAACGATGCGGTCGGAAAACGGATCACGGTACCTCCTGATGGAAAGGGGGACGAAAGGCGGTGCGCGACGGATCGGCGCGCTGTCCGCATTTACTCTAGCAGTTGGCCACGCCGGCCCTTGCGCCGATGCCGGCTTGGGCACAGCCGCAAGGCGCGGTATCCTGAACGCTGCCCCGCCGCGGCCGGCGGTGGCAGGACCCCAGCCCATCCGGACTTCAGCCCACCGACCAAGCCAGGGAGCGCCGTCTTGCCGATGTTCCAACCCGACCCCGAGCACCGCAACGGCCGCCGGCACGGCGTGGCCCGCATGCTGCCCGACCGTCATACGCTGCGCCGCACCGCCATGGTGGTGTCCGCCGCCGTGCAGTCGTGGTTCGCGCACCGCGCCGCCAGCAAGGGCGCCGCGCTGTCGTTCTACATGCTGTTCTCGCTGGCGCCGATCCTGGTGCTGGTGATCTCGATCGCGGGGCTGTTCTTCGGCGCCGAAGCGGCGCGCGGCGAGATCTTCGAGCAGCTGGAGGGTCTGCTTGGAACCCAGGGCGCGGCGGCGATCCAGCAGATCCTGGCGGCCACGCATCGCGCCGGCGGCAGCGGCATGGCCGCGCTGATTGCCACCGGCATCCTGATCGTCGGCGCGACCAGCGCCTTTGCCGAACTGAAGGCGAGCCTGGACGACATCTGGGAGGCCGACGCGACGCCGGCCAGCGGCTGGCGGGCGCTGGTGCGCACGCGGCTGCTGTCGTTCGGACTGGTGCTGGTACTGGCGCTGATGCTGCTGATCTCGCTGGTCGTCAATGCCGCGATTGCCGTGGTGCAGCGCTTCTGGGACGGCATGTGGTTCGAGTCGTGGCTGGCGCCGGTGGCCACGACGATCTCCAGCGGCTTCTCGTTCGTCGTGGTCAGCGTGCTGTTCGCCGTGGTGTTCAAGATGCTGCCGCGCGTGCGCGTGACCTGGCGCGACGTGGCGATGGGCGCGATCATCACCGCGGTGCTGTTCTCGGTCGGCAAGCGCCTGATCGGCATCTACCTGGGCAACAGCGCGGTGGCGTCCTCGTATGGGGCCGCCGGGTCGGTGGTGGCGCTGATGCTGTGGGTGTACTACTCGGCCCAGATCTTTTTCTTCGGCGCCGAACTGACCCATCAGTACGCGCTGCAATTCGGCAGCCTGCGCGAGCGGCAGCGCCGCGGCGAGGCGCCGGAACCGGTCGGCGCCGGGAACCGGTAGAATAACGGCCCATTCCCCTCGGGCGCCCCGCCGCGACAGCCGATCCCAAGCCGGCCGGCGCGGACCGCGACACCAGGCGCGGCGCGATCGGCTCGGCCATCGCGCTTCTGCCGCGCCCGCCGTGCCCCCCGGGTCCCGATCCATCCGCAGCCATCCGAACGTCCTACCGTGAGCTCGCTCGTATCCGAAATTGCGCGTCGTCGCACCTTTGCCATCATTTCCCACCCCGACGCCGGCAAGACCACGCTGACGGAAAAGCTGCTGTGGTTCGGCGGCGCGATCCAGGTCGCCGGCGAGGTGCGCGCGCGCAAGGCCGACCGCCACGCGACCTCCGACTGGATGGAGCTGGAAAAGCAGCGCGGCATCTCGGTGACGTCGTCGGTGATGCAGTTCCCCTACCGCGAGCACATCGTCAACCTGCTCGACACCCCAGGCCACGAGGACTTCTCGGAGGACACCTACCGCACGCTGACCGCGGTCGACTCCGCCGTGATGGTGATCGACTCCGTCAATGGTGTCGAGGCGCAGACGATCAAGCTGCTGAACGTCTGCCGGCTGCGCGACACGCCGATCCTGACCTTCATCAACAAGCTGGACCGCGAAGGGCGCTCGCCGATCGAGCTGCTCGACGAGATCGAGGACGTGCTGAAGATCCAGTGCGCGCCGATGACCTGGCCGATCGGCATGGGCAAGTCGTTCCGCGGCGTCTATCACCTGATCGACGACAAGGTGCAGCTGTTCGATCCGCACGGCGACAAGGGCACCGCCGCGATCCTGGACGGGCTGGACAATCCGGAACTCGATCGCGTGCTCGGTTCGCAGGCCGATGAACTGCGCGTCGAAATCGAGCTGGTGCGCGGCGCCTCGCACGCCTTCGACAAGGCCGCCTTCCTGGCCGGCAAGCAGACCCCGGTCTATTTCGGCTCGGCGATCAACAACTTCGGCGTGCAGTCGCTGCTCGACGCGCTGTGCGACCTGTCGCCGGCGCCGCAGCCGCGCGCGACCGACAGCCGCACGGTGCAGCCGGAGGAAGCGAAGTTCAGCGGCTTCGTGTTCAAGATCCAGGCGAACATGGACCCGCGCCACCGCGACCGCATTGCCTTCGTGCGGGTCTGCTCCGGCCGCTTCACGCGCGGCATGAAGCTGCTGCACGTGTCGGCGGGCAAGACGGTGGCCATCAACAACGCGATCACCTTCATGGCGCAGGATCGCAACACCACCGAGGAGGCCTACGCCGGCGACATCATCGGGGTGCCGAACCACGGCACGATCCGGCTGGGCGATGTCTTCACCGAAGGCGAGCCGCTGAAGTTCACCGGCATTCCGTCGTTCGCGCCGGAATTCTTCCGCCGTGCGCGGCTGAACAACCCGTTGAAGGTCAAGCAGCTGCAGAAGGGCCTGCAGCAGCTGGCCGAGGAAGGCGCGACGCAGATGTTCCGCCCGATCGCCTCGAACGAGCTGGTGCTCGGCGCGGTCGGCATCCTGCAGTTCGACGTGGTGGCGCACCGGCTCGAGCACGAGTACGGCGTCGACGCGATCTTCGAATCGCACGAGTGCGCGACCGCGCGCTGGCTCAAGGGCGACCCGGCCGAGATCGAGAAGCTGATCGAGAAGGCCGGCCACAACGTCGCGCTGGACGGCGCCGGCGACCACGTCTATCTGGCCCCGAGCATGGTCAACCTGCGGCTGACCCAGGAGCGCTTCCCGAACCTGCAGTTCATGGAAACGCGCGAGATCGTCTAGGCGGCTCGCGCCTCATCGTCGTCCCCGCGCATGCGGGGACTCACCGTCCTGCCCGCGGACCCCCATCGTGCCGCGGGCAAGCATTCAACCGCGCTTCCAACCCGCCGCTCAGAACGCCAGCGTCGCCTGCACGTAAAACGTGCGCGGCATGCCGACGTACTTGCCCAGGTTGTTGTCGGTCGAGCGCGTGAAATAGCGGCGATCGAACAAGTTCTTGACGCCGACCGCCAGCTTCAGGTTCGACATCGACTTGCCGAAGTCGTAGCCCAGGCGCATGTGCACCAGCGCGTAGCCGGGGATGTCGCCGAGCGCGCCGTTGGCGCTCTCTTCAGTCTGGTACGGCGTGCCGTCGGTCGGATCGCCCGGCGAATGCTGGCGCGATTGCGCGAAGCCATCGACGTTCAGCGTCCAGCGGTTGCGGCTGTAGCGCACGCCGGCGGTCGCCACATGGCGCGAGTAGAACGGCAGGTCGCGGCCGGCGAAGGTGCCGTGGTTGTAGGTCGCCTCGGTATAGGTGTAGCCAGCGTACGCCGACAGCCCGGCCAGCGTCTTCGACAGCGTGCCGAAGTCGTAGCGCAGCGAGCTCTCGACGCCGCGGTGGCGCGTCGCGCCGAGATTGGTCCAGGCGTCCGGGCTGCCCATCGTGCCGCCGCGCAGCTGCAGCTCGTCGTCGAAGTCGATGTTGAACAGCGTCAGCTCGCCGCCCCAGCCGTTGGCGTTGAAGTGCGTGCCCAGCTCGTAGGTCTTGGCCTTTTCCGGGGCCAGGCCATTGGTGGTCTGCGCGATCTGGAAGTACTGCAGCGGGCCGAACGACACGCCGGCATTGCCGAACAGCTTCCAGTTGTCGCTGACGTGGTACATCACGGCCAGCGACGGCAGCGGCTCGTCCGATTTGATGTCGGTGCGGCGCTGCGTGAAATGGTCGGTCACGTTGGAGCGGATCATTTCATAGCGCAGGCCCGGCGTGATGGTCCAGTTGCCGACGTTGATGGTGTCGTCGATGTAGACCGCGTTGGCGGTGGTGCCGCCGCTGCGCCATTGGTACATCGGCGAGGCGATCGTGGTCGGATCGACGGTGCCGGGCGTGTAGAACGCCGTGCGCGATGCCTGCTCGTCGCTCGACTCGCGCAGGTAACGGTAGCCGACGCTGACTTCGTGGCTGACGTTGGCGCCGCGGAACAGCTGCGAATAGCGCGGCTCGACGGCGAAGGTGTGGTAGTGCCGCGGGAACGATCCCAGCCGGCGGCGCCCGGCGCTCTCGCTCTCGATCTGGCTGCCGCGGAAGCTGTCGGTGTAGTACGTCAGCACCTCGAACTTGCGGTTGTTGTCCTGGTGCGAGTACTTCAGCGAGACGTCGTTGCGGCGGCCGGCGAAGGTGTCGTAGGGCCGCACCGACTGGAACGGATCGGCGGCGTATTGGGCGGCCGTCAGCCCGCCCGGCATGTCGGCCAGCGCCTCGTAATAGTGGTAGCTGGCAGTGATCTGGTCCGTGCTGGAGATCCGGTACGAACCCTTGAGCATCAGGTCGTCGATGTCGACGCGGTCGTTGCCGCGGCGATAGCCGTCGCCGTGCACGCCCGAATACATCAGCGCGCCGCCCAGGCCGTTGTCGTTGGTGCCGCCGATGAAGACGCTCGGCATGGTCTTCACATTGCCGCCGTGCGTCGCGATCTCGGTTTCCACCGAGGCCTGCGCGGCGAACGTCTGCGGAATCGGCCGGGTCACGAAGTTGATGATGCCGCCGACGTTCTGCGGGCCATAGCGCACGGAACCGGCGCCGCGCACCACGTCGATGGTGTCGATATTGCCCATCGACAGCGGCGCCATCGACAGCTGAGGCTGGCCGTAGGGCGCGACCGCCAGCGGAATGCCGTCGAGCAGCACGGTCGAGCGCGGCGACAGCCGCGAGGCGAGACCGCGCACGCCGACGTTCAGCGAGATGTCGCTGCCGCCGGTGCCGTTGCTGTCCTGCACCTGCACGCCCGGCATGCGGCGCAGCACCTCGCGCACATTGGTCGCGCCGCTTTCCTCGATGGTGCGCCGGTCGGCGATCGAGCGCGCGCCGGGATGCTCCAGCACCTTGGTTTCGTTGGGCTGGTCGAGCCAGTTGCCGACCACGGTCACCGTGCTCAGCGTCTTGTCGGCGTCCGCCACCGCGGTGGCGGCTTGCGCCTGGGTTTGCGGCGACGCCTGGGCGGTTACGACAGGCTCGGCGGCACGGGCCGGGGACGACAGGCACAGCAGGGCGACGCCGGCGGCTGCGGCGGTCAGGCGGAAGGCGGCTTGCAAGATCGGATCCTGAAGAAAGGCGGGAAAGCGGCATCGGGTTCGCGAGACGGCGCGCGATGACCGACACGTGACCTGATGAGCGGCATCACGGCGTCGGCGTCACCCGAGAAGCGGCGGATTATAAATGCGAAGCATTCTCAAGCGCCCGAAACCTGCCTCGCCGTCATGGTCGACGTTGCAGGAGGCCAACACCGCCAACACCGGTCCAACACCGGTCCAACACCGGTCCAACACCGGTCCAACACCGGCCCAACACCGGCCCAACACCGGCCCAACACCGCGCTGCCGAACGGACTCATGTAGCGTCGAGCGCGCATGGCGCCGCTCCGCTAGAATTGCGGCTTGCCGGCGTAGCGAGCCATGGCGACCCATGGGCGCCTCACACCGGCCTCCCGCTGTCCCGGCAGCCGTCACCGCACAAGGCGGCGCCGCTTCTCTCTCCCGCCATGCCTTCCACCCCTGCCAGCACGACCCCGGCCGCTTCCGACCCGGATTCGGTCTTTCGCGACCCCGGTTTCCGCATGTTCTGGTGCGCGCGTCTGTGCACCACGATCGGGTATCAGATCCTGACGGTGGCCGTCGGCTGGCAGATGTACGACCTGACCGGCGACGCGCTGATGCTGGGGCTGGTCGGCCTGGTGCAATTCCTGCCGTCGGTGGTGCTGCTGCTGATGTCGGGCCACGTGGCCGACCGCTTCGACCGCCGCCAGATCGTCCGGATCTGCCAGCTGACCGAAGCCGCGATCGCCATCGGCATGGCGGCGGCCAGCCTGGCCGGCTGGGTCCGGCACGAACACATCTTCATCTTCGTCGCGCTGCTGGGCGCGACCCGCGCGTTCGAAACGCCGACGCTGCAGGCGCTGCTGCCCAGCGTGGTGACGCCGCGCCAACTGCCGCGGGCGGTCGCGCTGTCGAGCTCGGCGACGCAAACGGCGATCATCGTCGGCCCGGCGCTCGGCGGCTTCGCCTATGTGGCGGGTCCCGGCGTGGTCTACGGCATCGGCGCACTGCTGTTCCTGGCGGCCGCGACGCTGATCACGCTGCTGCGGCTGCGCCAGCGGCCGCAGCGGCTGACGGCACCGGTCAGCATCAGCACGCTGTTCGCCGGGTTTGCCTATATCCGCAGCCGGCCTGTGCTGCTAGGCGCGATCTCGCTCGACCTGTTCGCGGTGCTGCTGGGCGGCGCCACCGCGCTGCTGCCGATCTATGCGCGCGACATACTGCACACCGGTCCATGGGGGTTGGGCCTGCTGCGCTCGTCGCCGGCGATCGGCGCGCTGGCCACGGCGATCTGGCTGGCCCGCCATCCGCTCGAGCGCAAGGTGGGCCGCGTGATGTTCGGCGCGGTGGCGCTGTTCGGCCTGGCGACGATCTGCTTCGGGCTGTCGACGCTGCTGCCGTTGTCGATGCTGGCGCTGGTGGTGCTGGGCGCCTCCGACATGATCAGCGTGGTGGTGCGCTCGACGCTGGTCCAGCTCGATACGCCGGACGACATGCGTGGCCGGGTCGGCGCGGTCAACTCGGTCTTTATCGGCGCCTCGAATCAGCTCGGCGAATTCGAGTCCGGCGTGACCGCGGCCTGGCTCGGCCCGGTCGGCGCCGTGCTGCTTGGCGGCATCGGCACGCTGGTGGTCGTGGCGGTGTGGATGCGTCTGTTTCCGGCCTTGGCGAGCCGCGATCGCCTGCACGACACGCCCGGCCCAGTCTGAGGGCGTACCCGTTTCTGCGTGGCGCCGGCCCGGTGCAAGCGGCGTCGGCGTCACTACTTCCAAAATTTTTTCCATCCGCTGCAGCCCTTGCCCAGCAAGGGCTCGCGCCCGTTCGCCCGTTCCCGGACAAATATTCAGGGAAACCATTTCTCCATCGATCTGTCCCGAAAATATTGTCAATTTCGATTATCTGTAGGCGAAATCCGACATTGCGTCGGATGAGGGCGGGCAGACCCCGAAATCGCCCCGTGCGATAAGCAAGGGTGTCCCGCGCGCCTGCGGGCAAGGGAGCAGACCATCGATGTGCGGTATCGCAGGAGAAATACGTTTCGATCAACAAATGGCGGACCTTCACGCCGTGGCCGACATGGCGCGGGCGCAGGCCGCGCGCGGCCCTGACGGCGAAGGGCTGTTCGGCCTTGGCCGGCGCGCCTTCGGACATCGGCGCCTGCGCATCATGGATCTGTCCGAGCGCGCGCATCAGCCCTTCATCGACAACGCGCTGGGCATGGGCATCGTCTTCAACGGCGCGATCTACAACCACCACGCGCTGCGCAAGGAACTGAGCGCGCGCGGCTATACCTTCTCGTCGACCGGCGACACCGAGGTCATCATCAAGGCGTGGCATGCCTGGGGCCCCGCGGCACTCGATCGCCTGGCCGGCATGTTCGCGTTCGCGCTGTGGGAGCGCGACACCGGCATCACGCACCTGGTGCGCGACCGCCTGGGCATCAAGCCGCTGTACTACAGCCAGGACGCGCGGCGCCTGCGCTTCGCCTCGACATTGCCGGCGCTCTTGGTTGGCGGCGACATCGATACCGCGCTCGACCCGGTCGCGCTGCATCACTATCTGACGCTGCATGCCGTGGTGCCGGCCCCGCATACGATCGTGCAGGGCGTGCGCAAGCTGCCGCCCGCCACGCACATGACGGTGCACGCGGACGGCCGCACCGAAACGCGGACCTGGTGGCGGCTCGAGTTCGTGCACGACGCCGCCGACGAGGCGCGCTCCTTCGAGGAATGGCGCGACATGACGCTGGCCGCGCTGCGCGATGCAGTGCGTCTGCGCACCGTCGCCGACGTGCCGGTCGGCGTGCTGCTGTCGGGCGGCGTCGACTCCAGCCTGATCACCGGCCTGCTCGCAGAAACGGGTACGCCCGACCTGCGTACCTATGCGATCGGCTTCGAGGCGGCCGGCGGCGAGGCCGGCGACGAGTTCCACTATTCCGATCTGGTGGCGCGGCATTTCGGCACGCGCCACGAGAAGATGATGATCCCGGCGGCCGATCTGCTGGAGGCGCTGCCCGATGCGATCCACGCGATGAGCGAGCCGATGGTCAGCCACGACTGCGTGGCCTTCTATCTGCTGTCGGCCGCCGTCGCGCGCCACAGCCGCGTGGTGCAGAGCGGGCAGGGCGCCGACGAGGTGTTCGGCGGCTACCACTGGTATCCGCCGCTGGCCGCCAACACCGATGCCGACGGCGGCGTCGCGGCCTATCGCAAGGTGTTCTTCGACCGCACGCCGTCCGAGATGGCCGAGCTGCTGTCACCCCAATGGCTGGCCGACGATCCGAGCGGCCGTTTCCTGGCGGCGCATTTCGCGATGCCCGGTGCCGACAGCGCGATCGACCGCGCGTTGCGGCTCGATACCACCGTGATGCTGGTCGAGGACCCGGTCAAGCGCGTCGACAACATGACGATGGCCCATGCGCTGGAGGCCCGCGTGCCCTTCCTCGATCACCGGCTGGTCGAGCTGGCCGCGCGCATGCCGGCGCGTCACAAGATCGCCGCCGGCGGCAAGCACGTGCTGAAGGAAGCCGCGCGCCAGGTGATTCCCGCCGAGGTGATCGACCGCCCGAAGGGTTATTTCCCGGTGCCGGCGCTGAAGTACCTGCGCGGCCCCTTCCTTGAGTACGTGCGCGGCCTGGTCGACAGCGATGCGGCGCGCCGGCGCGGCCTGTACCGGCCCGGCGTGGTCGAGTCGATGCTGGCGGATCCCGACGCCCACATCACCCCGCTGAAGGGCTCGAAGCTGTGGCAGGTAGCGCTGCTCGAGGGGTGGATGCAGTCGCATGGCCTGTGAGGCCGGCCATGACTGGCGACAAACCGGCAGCCCCCCAACCGGACGATGAAGCCAACGGCCGCCGCGCGCGGCCGCAGTCCCTTGTCGGCAACGACAGAAGCCAGAACGCGGACAACAACGAGGAGAAAGATCGAATGTCGACCGTCAATGCGGAAGTCCGTCCCAACAAGCCGGCGATGCTGGCCGACTCCCTCCATCTCGGCGCACCCGTCGATGCCGCGGGGCAGGCGCCCCGTGCCGTGATGCACGACGCGGGCGGCGCGCCGGCGCAGCAGGATCCCGCGCTGCAGCCAAGCCCGGCACCCGCTCCGGTGTCCGCCCGCCCGAACGCGATGCTCGACTGCGGCTGGGGCCGGCTGATGTTCGCACCGTCGTTCGAATCGCCGGCGCGGCTGGCCGCCGAGCTGCAGCAGGAAGCGCCCGGCCGGCGCGATATCGCGCTCTATGTGGAAGCCCCGCAGCTGCTGCTGGCCGAGGCGCCGCAGACGCTGTTCCTCGATCCGTCGCTGCTGTTCCGCCGCACGCTCGAGGACGGCGATGCCGCGGCGAACGGCGCGACCGGCGCGGCCGGCGTGACGATCCGGCGCCTGACGACGCGCGCCGATATCGCCGCAATCAACCGCCTCTATGCGGCGCGGCACATGGTGCCGCTCGATCCCGCCACGGTCTGGCGCCAGCGCGAGCACGACGCGGTCGTCTACCTGATCGCCGAGGACGAATCGACCGGCGACATCATCGGTTCGGCGATGGGCGTCGACCATCTGCTGGCCTTCGGCGACGAGCGCGGCGGCAGCAGCCTGTGGTGCCTGGTGGTCGATCCGCAGACGCATCTGGCCGGCGTCGGCCAGGCGCTGGTGCGCGAGCTGATCGCGCTGTTCGCCGCGCGCGGACGCAAGCACCTGGACCTGTCGGTGCTGCACGACAACCAGCATGCGATCGGCCTGTACCACAAGCTCGGCTTCGTGCAGGTCGACGGCTTCGTCGTCAAGCACAAGAACGCGATCAACGAGCCGCTGTTCGCCGGCTCCAGCGAGTGCGACAACCTGAACCCCTACGCCGCGCTGATCGTCAAGGAAGCGCGCCGGCGCGGCATCGGCGTCGAGATCATCGATGCCGATGCCGGCATCTTCAGCCTGCGCTACGGCGGCCGCGAGATCCTGTGCCGCGAGTCGCTGTCCGAGCTGACCGGCGCGGTGGCGATGACCTGGTGCCAGGACAAGGCGCTGACGCGCAAGCGGCTGGAGCAGGTTGGCCTGAAGGTGCCGGCGCAGCGCCAGATCGGCACCGATGCCGAGAACCTGGCCTTCCTCGCCGAGCACGGCTCGGTGGTGGTCAAGCCGGCTTTCGGCGAACAGGGCCGCGGCATCAGCGTCGACGTCCGCACCGAGGAGCATCTGCGCAGCGCCATCGAGACCGCGCACGCCGAGGGCGGCACCGTGCTGCTCGAATCGTTCTGCCCGGGGCAGGACCTGCGCATCGTGGTGATCGGCTACGAGGTCGTCGCGGCCGCGATCCGCAAGCCGGCCGAGGTGGTCGGCGATGGGCAGGCCGACCTGAAAACGCTGATCGAGCGCCACAGCGCGCGGCGCAGCGCGGCCACGGGCGGCGAGAGCCGCATTCCGCTCGATGCCGAGACCGAACGCTGCCTCGCGGCGCAGGGGCTGACGCTGCAATCGGTGCCGGCCGCAGGAGAACGCGTGCCGGTGCGCAAGACGGCGAATCTGCATACCGGCGGCACGCTGCACGACGTCACCGCCCAGCTGCATCCGGTGCTGCGCGAGGCCGCGCAGACCGCGGCGCGGGCGCTGCGCATCCCGGTGGTCGGCCTGGATTTCCTGGTGCCGGCCGCCGACCAGCCCGAGTACGTGATCATCGAAGCGAACGAGCGGCCGGGCCTGGCCAACCACGAGCCGCAGCCGACCGCCGAGCGCTTCGTCGATCTGCTCTTCCCCTTTACATCCTGAATTCCTGCCGGGCGCGCCGCACCCGGCATCGTTATCCATGCAGAAACTGAAGATCGACCGGCTGTACCTGAAGACCGCGCTGCTCGAGCTGCTCGCGATCCCGAGCCCGGCCGGGCTGACCGACGAGATCGTGCACTACACCGCCAACGTGCTGGACGGTCTCGACATCCCCTACCAGCTGACCCGGCGCGGCACGATCCGCGCGACGCTGCGCGGCAATCGCGCCAACAGCGGCATGGGGCCCGACTGCGCGATCGTCGCGCACCTGGACACGCTCGGCGCGATGGTGCGCGAGCTCAAGCCCAACGGCCGGCTGGCGCTGGCGCCGATCGGCACCTGGTCCAGCCGCTGGGCCGAAGGCGGCCGCGTGACGCTGTTTACCGAGCATGGCCGGCATCGCGGCTCGGTGCTGCCGCTGCTGGCCTCGGGCCACGTCTATAACGAGGCGGTGGACACGCAACCGGTCAACTGGGACCAGCTCGAACTGCGGCTCGACGAGCCGGCGGCGACGCCGGAGCAGCTGCGCACGCTCGGCATCCAGGTCGGCGACTTCGTCGCCTTCGACGCCAACCCCGAGATTCTCGACAACGGCTATGTCGTCTCGCGGCATCTGGACAACAAGGCCGGCGTCGCCGCGGTGCTGGCCGCGCTGAAGGCGGTGCGCGAGAGCGGCGCCTCGGTGCCGATGGACTGCCATGCGGTGTTCACGCTGACCGAGGAAGTGGGCTCCGGCGCGACCGCGGTGATCGAGGACGATGTCAGCGAGGTGATCGGCATCGACATCGGTCCGGTCGCGCCGGGGCAGGGCGCGCGCGAGGAGGGCGTGACGATTCCGCTGATGGATTCGGCCGGCCCGCACGACTATCACCTGACGCGGCGCCTGCTGCGGCTGTGCGACGAGCATGGCATCCCCAGCCATCGCGACGTGTTCCGCTTCTACCATTCGGACGCCGGCGCGGCGGTCAGCGCGGGCCATGACGTGCGCACCGCGCTGCTGTGCTTCGGTGCCGATGCCTCGCATGGCTACGAGCGGACCCATCTGGACGTGCTGGTCAATCTGGCCGAGCTGCTGACCGTCTATATCCAGAGCGGGCCGACGCTGCCGGAGGACCGCCAGCGCCGCATGGGCTCGGTCGCGGGCTTCTCGCATCAGCTCGATCCGCGCCAGCTGACGCGCAGCGAGACGCCGCTGCCCGATGCCGGCGAACTGGTGCATACGCGCCGCGACAGCGCGTCCTGATGCCGCGCTTGATGACATCCCTTCCGGAATGAACCTTATGGATCTGAATTTCATCGACGCCGACAAGCTGCAGGCCACCTGGGCCTATCTGCTGCAGCTGGCCGTGCACCAGGGTCTGAACGTGCTGGCCGCGCTCGCCATCCTGCTGGTCGGCTGGTGGCTTAGCGGCCGCGCGCGCAACGCGGTACTGCACGCCTTCGACCGCCCCCATGTCGACGCGACGCTGCGGCCGATGCTGGGCAGCGTCACGCAGTGGGTGGTGCGTGTCGTCACCGTGATCCTGGTGCTGTCGCAGTTCGGCGTGCAGACCGCCAGCATCATCGCGATGCTCGGCGCCGCGGGCCTGGCGATCGGCCTGGCGCTGCAGGGCACGCTGCAGAATATTGCCGCGGGCATCATGCTGGTGCTGCTGCGGCCGTTTCGCGTCGGCCAGTACATCGACGCCCAAGGCATTGCCGGCACCGTGCGCGAGACCGGACTGTTCATGACGGAGCTGACGACCTTCGATGGCGTCTGCCTGCGCGTGCCGAACAACAAGATCTGGGGCAGCGCGATCACCAACTACAGCGAGAATCCGACGCGCCGGCTCGATATCGAGGTCACGGTGCCGTTCGGCGCCGACGTGCAGACCGCGTTGCGGGTGCTGCGCCATATGCTGGCCGACGACGAGCGCGTGCTCGAGGTGCCGGCGGCCGAGGCGATGGTGGTCAACTTCACCAGCGAGGGCGTGACGCTGAACCTGCGCTGCTGGACCTCGAACGACAACTACTGGAACCTGCGCTTCGCGTTTTACGAGCGCGTCAAGCGCGAGCTGCAGGCGGTGGGCATCGATATCGCGGTGCCGGTGCAGGAGCTGCGTGTGCCGGGCAATGGCGAGTCGACGGCGCTGGTGCTACACCATACGGCGCATGCTTCGCCGGCTTCGTCGCCGCCCTCGACCATCGGCACGCCGCGGCGCGCCTAGCGCGAAAGCGGAAAACGGGCTGCCGGGTTGTCGTTCCCGCGAAAGCGGGAATCCAGCGTCTTGGACCAGCCACTGGGTCCCCGCCTGCGCGGGGACGACAACGCATGTGGATCAGCCTTCGTCCGCGAACAGCGTGCAGGCGCCTTCCTCGGCCGTGCTGACATTGCGGCGGAACGTACCGAACAGGTCCCGGCCGACGCCATGGCGATGGCGGCTCAGGTCGGGCCGCTCGATCGTGCGGGCCGCCCACTCGGCCTGCGGCACCAGCGCTGTCAGGATGCCGGCCGGCGCATCGACGCGGATCATGTCGCCGTCGCGGACCTTGCCGATCGCGCCGCCCTTCAGCGCCTCGGGGCAGACGTGGATCGCCGCGGGCACCTTGCCCGACGCGCCCGACATGCGGCCGTCGGTGACCAGCGCCACATGAAAGCCGCGGTCCTGCAGCACCGTCAGCGTCGGCGTCAGCTTGTGCAGCTCCGGCATGCCGCAGGCCGCCGGCCCCTGGTACGGCAGCACCGCGACGAAATCGCGCTCCAGCTCGCCGCGCTTGAAGGCGGCCAGCATGTCGTCCTGATGATGGAACACGCGCGCCGGCGCCTGCACCACCTGATGCTCGGCCTTGACCGCAGAGGTCTTGATCACTGCGCGTCCCAGGTTGCCGTCCAGCACCTTGATGCCGCCGTCGGGCGCGAACGGTTCGCCCGCGCCGCGCACCACCGACGTGTCCAGCGATTCGGTCGGCCCGTCGAGCCAGACCAGCTTGCCGTCGCGCAGCGCCGGTTCGCGCGTGTAGTCCTCCAGGCCCTGACCGACGACGGTGGTGACATCGTTGTGCAGCAGCTCGCGCGCCAGCAGGCCGCGGATCACCAGCGCCAGGCCTCCTGCGGCCTGGAAGCCGTTGACGTCGGCCTGGCCGTTCGGATAGACGCGCGCCAGCAGCGGCACCACCGCCGACAGCTCGTCGAAATCGTCCCAGGTCAGCATGATGCCGGCCACGCGCGCCATCGCGATCAGATGCAGCGTGTGGTTGGTCGAGCCGCCGGTGGCCAGCAGGCCGACGATGCCGTTGACGAACGCGCGCTCGTCGAGCACCTGTGCGATCGGCGTATAGCGCTCGCCCTGGTGCACCAGCCGCAGCACATGCCGCGCGGCCTCGCGCGTCAGCGCCTCGCGCAGCGGCGTGTACGGGTTGATGAAGGCGGTGCCGGGCAGATGCAGCCCCATGATCTCCATCAGCATCTGGTTCGAATTGGCGGTGCCGTAGAAGGTGCAGGTGCCGGGCGAATGGTAGGACCGGCTTTCGGCCTCCAGCAGCTCCTCGCGGCCGATCTTGCCCTGTGCGTACAGCTGGCGGATGCGCGCCTTTTCCTCGTTGGGGATGCCGGTGGGCATCGGCCCGCCCGGCACGAACACCGCGGGCAGATGGCCGAACGACAGCGCCCCCATCACCAGCCCGGGCACGATCTTGTCGCAGATGCCCAGATACAGCGCGGCATCGAACATCTGGTGCGACAGCGCGACCGCGGTGGCCTGCGCAATCACGTCGCGCGAGAACAGCGACAGCTCCATGCCGTCCTGGCCCTGTGTCACGCCGTCGCACATCGCCGGCACGCCGCCGGCGAACTGCGCGGTGGCGCCCGCCTCCAGCGCGGTCTCCTTGAGCCAGGCGGGGAACTCTCCGAGCGGTTGGTGCGCCGAAAGCATGTCGTTGTACGAGGAAACGATCGCCACGTTGGGCCGTTCCTCGGCCTTCAGCCGGATCTTGGCGGGCTCGGGCATCGAGGCGAAGCCGTGGGCCAGGTTCGTGCAGGATAGCTGCGCGCGTTGCACCTTGCTGCCGGCCATGGCTTGCGTGCGGGACAGGTAGGCCTGGCGCGTCGGCGCGCTGCGGGCCACGATGCGGGCCGTCACTTGTTCGAGTACGGGATGGGGCATGGGGCTCTCTCCAGCGGGATTCTTGGATGTCGCAGGTAACGTCGCAGGTAATGTCGCAGTTCAGCCTAGCGCATCTCATCGGTGCTTGCATGGAGCATGCCCGCCGCGCCGCGACCCTTGCCGCTGGCTGCCGCGTGGCTCGCAAAGCGCCCGCGACTCACGTAAACTGGCCGCAACGGCCGCGCTTCGGGGTCTCTATCAAGCGACAAGGAGGTCAGGGTGAGCATGCCCGATTTCGACATGGTGCTGGTTGGCGGCACCGGTGACCTGGCCAGGCGCAAACTGCTGCCGGCCTTGTTCGACGCGCATCGCGCCGGATTGTTGCATCCCGCGGCGCGCATCCTGACCACGGGCAGCCATCCTTCCACCACCGAGGAGTATGTCGCCACGCTCGAGCAGGGCATGCGGCCGGGCCTCGAGCATGCGCCGCCGGGCGACTGGGCCAGCTTCGTCGCGCGGCTGTGCTACGTGCAGGCCGACGCCCGCCAGCCCGAGCATTTCGATGCGCTGGCGCGCAAGGTGCTGTCCCGCCAGCCCGAGGTCGTGGTCTGCTATCTGGCCACCGCGCCGCATCTGTTCGTGCCGATCTGCGAGCAGTTCGGCCGCACCGGCCTGAACCAATCCAACGTGCGCGTGGTGCTGGAAAAACCGCTGGGCCACGACCTGGATTCGAACGAGGCGATCAACGCGGCAGTGGCCCGTTACTTCGCCGAGGAGCAGATCTACCGGATCGACCACTACCTGGGCAAGGAGTCGGTGCAGAACCTGATGGCGATCCGCTTCGGCAACGCGCTGTTCGAGCCGCTGTGGCGGCGCGAGTGGGTGCAGGACGTGCAGATCACGATCGCCGAGGAGCTCGGTGTCGAAGGCCGCGGCGACTTCTACGACCAGACCGGCGCGCTGCGCGACATGGTGCAGAACCACCTGCTGCAGCTGCTGTGCATGGTCGCGATGGAGCCGCCCACCAGCCTGACCGAAGACGCGGTGCGCGACGAGAAGATCAAGATCCTGAAGGCGCTCAGGCCGATCACGCCGCAGGAAGTGGCCGAGAAGACCGTGCGCGGCCAATACCGCGCCGGCGCGATCGCCGGCAAGCCGGTGCCGGGCTATCTCGAGGAGCCTGGCATCGCGCCGGACAGCCGCACCGAGACCTTCGTCGCGATCAAGGCCGAGATCGCCAACTGGCGCTGGGCTGGCGTGCCGTTCTACCTGCGCACCGGCAAGCGGATGCAGTCGCGCGTGGCCGAGATCGTGATCCACTTCCGCGACGTGCCGCATGCGATCTTTCCGCGCCCGCTGACGCTGTCGCCGCAGAACCGGCTGGTGATCCGCCTGCAGCCCGAGGAAAGCATCCGCCTGTACTTCCTGGTCAAGCAACCGGGCGACACGGTCGCGCTGACGCCGACCTCCCTGGACCTGGACTTCGCCAACTCGTTCAAGGTGCGCCGCGCGGGCGCCTACGAACGCCTGCTGCTCGACGTGATACGCGGACGGCTGGGCCTGTTCGTGCGCCGCGACGAACAGGTGCAGGCATGGCGCTGGGTCGAGCCGATCATCGACACCTGGGCGGAGAGCTCGCTGCCGCCCAAGCCCTATACCGCGGGCACCTGGGGGCCGGCGGCCTCGTCCGCGCTGCTGTCGCGCGACGACGCGCTGTGGCACGAGGAGGTCTGACGTTCCGCCTACCCACCGGTTAGCCCCGCCGGTCCGCTGCAACGAATCCACATCCGGGAAATCGCCATGCGCCGCTTCGAACATCCTTCGCCGCTGGACCAGGCCGAAGCGCTGGCTGCCTCCATCAGCCACGCGCTCGACCTTGCCATTCAGGACCGCGGACACGCGGTGCTTGCCGTCTCGGGGGGGCGTTCGCCGGTGCCGATGTTCGAGCGGCTGCGCTATCGGCCGGTGCGCTGGGACGCGGTCACGATCACGCTGGTCGACGAGCGCGCGGTGCCGCCCGGGCACGAGGACAGCAATGCGCGGCTGGTGCAGGAACACCTGCTGCGCGATGCCGCCGCCGCGGCCAGCTTCGTGCCACTGATCGCCGATGCGCTCGAGGCGTCCGAGCCCGCGCGGGCGGTGGTGCGCCTCAATGGCGCACTCAATGCCGCGTTTCGCCAGCCCGACGTGGCGGTGCTCGGCATGGGCGAGGACGGCCATACCGCCTCGCTGTTCGCCGATGCGCCGGAGCTCGGCGAAGCGCTCAATGGCGATACGCCTTGCTATGTGGTGACGCGCCCGGCCAGCGCGCCGCATGCGCGCGTGACGCTGAACCTGGCCGCGTTGCTGGCGACCGAGCGCGTCTTCCTGGCATTTGCCGGGGCGACCAAGGCCGCCGTATTCGAACGCGCGCTGCAGGAGCCGGGGCCTGCGTTGCCCGTGGGGCTGGTGGCCAGCCGGCATCGTCATGGTTTCGACGTGTTCTCCGCCTGACGTATTCGCTGCAGTGCGCGCGTTGCCACGAGCGCCCGAATTTCGCCCGATGTTTCCCGCCTTGCGATGACTACCTACCCACGCCTGCTCGCCGATGTCGGCGGCACCAATGTCCGCTTCGCCCTGCAGATCGCGCCCGATGCGATCGGACCGGTCACCGCGCTGAAGGTCGCCGACTATCCGTCGCTGGAGGCGGCGATGCGGCAATACCTGTCGCAGCTGTCCGGCCCGCAGCCGCGCCACGCGGCGATCGGTCTCGCCAATCCGGTCACTGGCGATCGCGTCAAGCTGACCAACCATGCCTGGGCCTTCTCGATCGAGGCGGTGCGCCAGGCGCTGGGCCTGGAAACGCTGCTGGCGCTGAACGACTTCACCGCGCTGGCACTGGCGCTGCCGTATCTGCGGCCCAGCGAACTGGCGCCGGTGCGCGCCGGCACGCCCGCCGCCGGCTCGCCGCTGGCCTTGATCGGCCCCGGCACCGGGCTCGGCGTGTCGGGGCTGATCCCCGGCCGCCACGGTGCCGCGCCGGTGGCGCTGGCCGGAGAGGGCGGGCATGTCGAACTGATGCCGGCCACCGACGACGAGTGGATCGCCTGGCATGCCGCGCATCGTGACCACGGCCGCGTGTCGGCCGAACGGCTGCTGTCGGGCATGGGGCTGTCGCACACGCATGCCGCGCTCGCCGCAGAAACGGGTACGCCCGTGCGCGTGCCGCTGACCGCGGCGGAGGTCACCGAGGGTGCCCTGCAGCGCGGCGACGCGCTATGCCAGCGTGCGCTGGCCGTGTTCTGCGGCCTGCTCGGTTCGGTCGCGGCCGATGTGACGCTGATCCTTGGCGCGCGCGGCGGTGTCTATATCGGCGGCGGCATCGTGCCGCGCTTCGTTGAGGCGCTGGCGGCGTCGAGCTTCAATGCGCGCTTCATCGACAAGGGACGCATGCGCGCGTTTCTGGAACCGGTGCCGGTGCAGGTGATCACCGCGCAGTTTCCCGCGCTGCCGGGGCTGGCACACGCGCTGGCCGAAGCGGTCGATCGGCGATGAGCCGCCGCGGCCCTTGCGGATTGCGAACCAACGGAGCGAAGCGATGCGCGTGCTGCTGATCGAAGACGACACGATGATCGGCGATTCCGTGCGGCTCGCGCTGCGTCAGGAAGGCTTCGCGGTGGACTGGGTGCGCGATGGCGAGGCCGGCCTGTCGGCCGCCACGCAGCCGCCCGGCATCGCCGCCGGCGGCGCGGCCGAAGGGCAGCACGATCTGGTGCTGCTCGATCTCGGCCTGCCGCGCCGTTCGGGACTCGACGTGCTGGCCGGCATGCGCGCGCGCGGCGTCGCCACGCCGGTGCTGATCCTGACCGCGCGCGATGCGGTCGCCGATCGGGTCGCCGGCCTGAACGCCGGTGCGGACGACTATCTGGTCAAGCCGTTCGACCTGCAGGAGCTGGTGGCGCGCATCCATGCGCTCTCGCGACGCGCGCAGGGCCGCGCCGAGCCGCTGGTCCGCTATGGCGCGATCGTGCTCAATCCGGCCACGCGCGAAGTCACGCTGGCCGGCGAGCCGGTCCATCTGTCGGCGCGCGAATACGCGCTGCTGGCGGCGTTGCTGGCCCGGCCCGGCAAGGTGTGGTCGGTGCCGCAGCTGCAGGAGAAGCTGTACGGCTGGGACGACGAGGTCGGCAGCAATACGGTCGAGGTCTATATCCACGCGCTGCGCAAGAAGTTCGGCCAGGGTTTGATCCGCAATATCCGCGGCGTCGGTTATGTCTGTCCGAAGCTCGAGGAGAGCGCCGAGCCAGGTGGCGCCGATCCCGCGGCAGGGGGCGTGCGCTGATGCGATCGATCCAGCGGACCCTGCTGTGGTGGCTGGCCCTCGGCCTGCTGGCCGGCATCGCCGCCGCCACCGCGCTGATCTACGGCCAGGCGCGGCAGGAGGCCAACGCGCTGTTCGACTACCAGATGCGCCAGGTCGCGCTCGCGCTGCCGAGCCAGTTCAGCGGCCCGGCGCTGCCGTCGCTGTCGCCGCCGCTGCCGCCCGGCACCGACAATCTGTTCCGCTCCGACGAGGATGTGGTGATCCATATCTGGGACGGTACCGGCCGCAGCCTCTATCTGTCGCACTCGCGGCCGTCGCTGCCGCCGCGCGCCGAGCTGGGTTTCTCCAACGTTCGCACCGACGACGGCGAGTTCCGCATCTACAGCGTGCAGCTCGGGCCGGCGGTGGTGCAGATCGCGCAGCCGATGAGCGCGCGCCGCGAAGTGGCGGCACGGATGGCGCTGCGCACGGTCGCGCCGCTGCTGTTGCTGCTGCCGCTGCTCGGCTGGATGGTCTGGCTCGCGGTCGGCCGCGGGCTGCGGCCGGTGCGCGAGATCGCGCGGCAGGTCGGCAAACGCGATGCCAACGCGCTGTCGCCGCTGGCGGTCGCCGAGATGCCGGCCGAGATCGCGCCGCTGACCGAGGCGCTGAACCTGCTGCTGGCGCGGCTGTCCGACGCGATCGACACGCAGCGCGCGTTCATCGCCGATGCCGCGCACGCGCTGCGCACGCCGCTGACGGCGCTGCAGCTGCAGGCGCAGCTGGTCGAACGTGCCGACAGCGAGCCGGCGCGCCGCGAGGCAGTCGGCAATCTGCGCGACGGCCTCGAGCGGCTGACGCATCTGGTGACGCAGTTATTGACGCTGGCGCGTCACGAGCCGGGCGCGGCCGTCGCGGGCCAGCAGCCGGTCGCCTTGCGCGAACTGGCCGCGGCCGTGGTCGGCGAGATGACGCAGGCCGCGCTGGACCGGAATATCGACCTTGGGCTGGATGCGGCGGATGACCGCGGCACGGACGGATTGTCGGTGCAGGGCGATGCCGACGCGCTGCGCATCCTGCTGACCAATCTGATCGACAACGCGCTGCGTTATGTGCCGGCCGGCGGCAAGGTCGACGTGCGCGTGCAGCGCGGCGACGCGGGCCGGGTCGCGCTGATCGTCGCCGACAACGGTCCCGGCATCCCGCCCGAACAGCGCGCCCGCGTGCTGGACCGCTTCTATCGCTTGCCCGATGCGCCGAGCGGCGGCAGCGGCCTGGGCCTGGCCATCGTCGACGAGATCGCCCAGGTGCATCGCGCCACGCTGTCGCTCGAGGATAACGAGCCGGGGCT
Source organism: Cupriavidus sp. HPC(L) (assembly GCF_000307735.3). Lineage (NCBI taxonomy): Bacteria > Pseudomonadati > Pseudomonadota > Betaproteobacteria > Burkholderiales > Burkholderiaceae > Cupriavidus > Cupriavidus sp. HPC(L). Next base: position 26,763 of record NZ_AMPR02000279.1, read on the forward strand.
GCGCGTGCGGGTGGTGTTTCCCGAGGCCGCCAACGCGTCAGGCACGGGCCGCGATTAGGCCGCTGCCTTCACGCGCCGCCACGTTCTTGTCGAAAAGCGTACCCGTTTCTGCGTACTCGCTTGACCGACCCTTTCGGACTTTCCGAACCTTTGCGTCCCCTTCGCTGATCTCACCCCGCTTCAGGAGGTACCCATGCAAATCGATCTCACCGGCAAGACCGCGCTGGTCACCGCCTCGACAGCCGGCATCGGGCTGGCCATCGCCATCGGGCTGGCGCGCAGCGGCGCGGCGGTCATCGTCAATGGCCGCAAGCAGGACACCGTCGAAGGCGCCATCGCGGACGTGGTGCGCGAGGTGCCGGGCGCCACGGTGCGCGGCGTCGCGGCCGACGTGGGCAGCGCCCACGGGTGCGATGCGATCGTGGCCGCGGAGCCGGCGGTCGACATTCTGGTGAACAACGCCGGCATCTACGGTCCGCGCGATTTCTACGAACTGAGCGACGAGGACTGGGCCCGCATCTTCGATGTCAACGTGATGTCCGGCGTGCGGCTGGCGCGGGCGTATACGGCCGCGATGGCGGCCAACGGCTGGGGCCGCGTGGTCTTCATCTCGTCGGAGTCTGCGCTGAACACGCCGGAGGACATGATCCACTACGGCTTCTCGAAGACCGCGCAGCTGGCGGTGTCGCGCGGCCTCGCCAAACGGCTGACCGGTACCGGCGTCACGGTCAACGCGGTATTGCCAGGGCCAACGCTGTCCGACGGCCTGCGCGAGATGCTGCGCGAGGATGCCGACAAGGCAGGGCTGTCGATCGAGGAAGCGGCCGCCGAGTTCGTCAAGGCGCATCGGCCCAGCTCGATCCTCCAGCGCGCGGCCACGGTGGAGGAAGTCGCCAACATGGTGGTCTATGTCTGTTCGCCGCAGGCATCGGCGACGACCGGCGCCGCGTTGCGCGTCGACGGCGGCGTGGTCGATACCATCGCTTGATGCCGGGGCGCGAGCGGGCGGCATCCGCGCGGCGATGGCGAGACGTCGAGACATCGGAGAGCCTTGATTCGACTGAGGTTGTGTACGCAGAAACGGGTACGCACGGCACGCCACGCGGCATCGGACGGCGTTCGCACGACGCAGAAACGGGTACGGTGCAGGCCCGCATTCGCACGTGGCCGGTGCGGATGGCCCGCCCGATTCATGCCATGCCCGGGCCTGGCTTTGGCCCGCAAGGTGCACTGTATGCCGGCAATGACGCTGGCAGTAGGGCTGGCCATGAGGCTGTCGATGCGGCTGTCGATGCGGCTGCCAGTGCCGCTGCCAATGCCGCTGCCAATGCCGCTGCCAATGCCGCTGCCAATGCCGCTGCCAATGCCGCTGCCAATGCCGCTGCCAATGCCGCTGCCAATGCCGCTGCCAATGCCGCCGCCACCGCGGCCCGCAGAAACGGGTACGCTTGCCGAGCGCAGTGCGCAGAAACGGGTACGCTTCGGCGCCCATTCATGCGCGGCAGCGATGAAACGAAAACACGGCGCGCATGTCGAGGCCATGCCGCGCCGGTGTCGTTGTTTCAGGCCTGAATCAGACGCACCTCAAACTTCGGCCGCCTCCGTTGCGGCGGCGCGCGTGGCAGCCACC
>NZ_AMPR02000278.1:0-3213 GCF_000307735.3 Cupriavidus sp. HPC(L)
AGCGCATGCCACGGCGCCTACACTCGCGCCGTCTCGTGCGCCCCCGCTGCGCGTTGCGGGTGCGCTGTGGTGCTGTCGCGTCCGCTTCCGCCGGAATACGGCTGGATGCGGTCCGCGGCTTCGCAGTAGACTTACGCCTTGTCGTCATCCGCGGTCTTCCGCAGCCGCCGCACCCCCGCCCGCCCTGCCGAGCCCGGCGCCGGACGGTGCGCCGCCGCCCGTGGCGACAACCTCCCTCCCGGTGTGCCCCGGCGCGATCGCGCGACAGATCGCGCGCCGCGCCTCGTGCCGCACCGGCCGGTTTCCCTTTCTTCGTTTGGAGACTTACAGATGGCTAAAGCCCCCATGCGCGTCGCAGTGACCGGCGCCGCTGGCCAGATCGGCTACTCCCTGCTGTTCCGCATCGCCAACGGCGACATGCTCGGCAAAGACCAGCCGGTCATCCTGCAGCTGCTGGACCTGCCGCAGGCCCAGAACGCCGTCAAGGGCGTCGTGATGGAGCTGGAAGACTGCGCGTTCCCGCTGCTGGCCGGCGTGGTGATCACCGACGATCCCAAGGTCGCGTTCAAGGACGCCGACGTCGCGCTGCTGGTCGGCGCCCGTCCGCGCAGCAAGGGCATGGAGCGCAAGGACCTGCTCGAAGCGAACGCGCAGATCTTCACGGTGCAGGGCAAGGCGCTGGACGAAGTCGCCAGCCGCAACGTCAAGGTGCTGGTGGTCGGCAACCCGGCCAACACCAACGCCTACATCGCGATGAAGTCGGCCCCGAACCTGCCGAAGGAAAACTTCACCGCGATGCTGCGCCTGGACCACAACCGCGCGCTGTCGCAGATCGCCGCCAAGACCGGCAAGCCGGTGTCGTCGATCGAGAAGCTGTTCGTCTGGGGCAACCACAGCCCGACCATGTACGCCGACTACCGCTACGCGACCGTCGACGGCCAGAGCGTCAAGGACCTGATCAACGACCACGCCTGGAACAACGACGTGTTCCTGCCGACCGTCGGCAAGCGCGGCGCCGCCATCATCGAGGCGCGCGGCCTGTCGTCGGCCGCCTCGGCCGCCAATGCGGCGATCGACCACGTGCGTGACTGGGTGCTCGGCTCGAACGGCAAGTGGGTCACGATGGGCATCCCGTCGGACGGCTCGTACGGCATTCCGCAGGACGTGATGTTCGGCTTCCCGGTCACCACGGCCAACGGCAAGTACGAACTGGTCAAGGGCCTCGAGATCGACGCCTACAGCCAGGAAAAGATCAACATCACGCTGAAGGAACTGGAAGAGGAACGCGCCGGCGTGCAGCACCTGCTGGGCTGATACCCTTCCCTTCGCCGCATGCGAAACCGGGGCACCGCATCGAATCATCGAAGCGGGCCCCGGTTTTTTGTTGGTCCCCGCGTAGGCGTACGTCCGATACCGGCCGCGCCGCCTTCGCTGTAAACGGTTTGTTCCGGCGTTTGCCGTCGTTGCCCTTGACTGGCGCGAGGCGGCGAGGCGGGCCAACCCGCTTTCCGAGTTTTCCCGATTCCCTCTGTCACCGTTAAAGACGAAGACGACGTGCATCCATCCGAAGTCTTGTTCCAGGGCGAAGCCGTACCGGTCCAGCTGCCGGTCTGCGACCACTATGCCGGCAGCGAGAAGCTGATGCGCAAATCGCTGGCGCTGCAGCAGGAGCTCGGCCCGGTGTTCGACCTGACCCTCGATTGCGAGGACGGCGCCGCGGTCGGCAGCGAGCGCGAGCACGCGCAGCTGTGCGCGCAGCTGATCAACGGCCCGCTGAACCTGTTCAACCGCGTCGGCGTGCGCATCCACGACCCGGCGCACCCCAGCTGGGGCGACGACGTCGATATCCTGGTTGCCGGCGCAGGCGCCCGGCTAGCCTATGTGACGGTGCCCAAGGTCACCGACGTGGTCGAGGTCGCCCGCGTGACCGACCGCGTCAACCAGGCCGCGCGCGCGGCCGGCATCGCGCGCCATATCCCGATCCATGTGCTGATCGAAACCCACGCGGCGCTCGAGCAGGTGTTCCGCATCGCCTCGCTGGTGCAGGTCGAATGCCTGAGCTTCGGCCTGATGGATTTCGTCTCGGCGCATCACGGCGCGATTCCCGGCGAGGCGATGCGCTCGCCGCAGCAGTTCGAGCATCCGCTGGTGCGCCGCGCCATGCTGGAGATCGCGGCGGCCTGCCATCGCCACGGCAAGGTGCCGTCGCACAACGTCAGCACCGATATCCAGAACCCCGAGCGCGCCGGCGAGGACGCCCGCCGCGCCCGCGCCGAACTGGGCTTCCTGCGCAAATGGAGCATCCATCCGGCGCAGATCGGCCCGATCGTGCGGGCCTTCCAGCCGGGCCACGAGGAAATCGGCCTGGCCAGCGCGATCCTGCTGGCCGCGCACGAGAACAACTGGGCGCCGATCCGGCACCAGGGCGAACTGCACGACCGCGCCAGCTACCGCTACTACTGGGCGCTGCTGCAGCGTGCCCATGCGACCGGCGCCACGCTGCCGGCCAATGTGACGGAACTGTTTTTCGGCTGAGCCGGCTGCCGGGCCCACGACCGGAGCCATCGCAGCCATCGCGAAAGACGGTGCGCCGGCGATCCGGCAAATCGGAGAGAATAGCGGCGCCGCGTCCGGGCCGAACCCGGAACGGCATGCCCGCAAGGCCAACAACAACAAGCGCGACAGCGCAGAATCCGCAGAATCAAACCTGCAATTTCCGCATCCACCCATCATCTCGAGGAAGTATCCGATGAAACACCTCCTGCTCGCCGCCTGCCTCGGCGTCTTCACGCTGTCGGCCGGCAGCGCCGCCATCGCCCAGGAAACCGCCAAGAAGGCCAGCACGGCCAAGAAGAGCGCCGCCAAACCGAAGGCCAAGGCCAGCAGCAAGAAACGCACGACCAAGGCCGCGGCCGCCGCGGCCCCGGTGGTACCGGAAGGCGAGAAGTGGCAGTGCGAACTGGGCAAGTCGCTGTACGTCGCCGGCAACATGCTGCGCGACGAAGTGATCACCGTGCACTGGGACGGCCGCAACCACCGCCTGCCGCGCCAGGCCACGGTGACCGGCGCCGACCGCTATTTCGACCCGCAATCGGGCCTGGACCTGGTGGTGATCCCGAGCAAGGCCATGCTGTTCGACCGCAACCACGGCCAGCGCCTGGCGGACGAGTGCCAGACCTCCGCGATGCTGGCCGGCGCCGCCGCGCCGACCCA